>NZ_SLAP01000131.1 GCF_007126775.1 Cecembia sp.
AGACCGAATCTGAAAAGATCCGGCCTGAAAATAGCAACGCTATCGGACCAATCGACTATTCCTTGGCAAGTTGCTCCTCAGCAGAGCTTGCCTCCGCTTCATCGTGGTATTGTAAGTTATCCAAAACTTCTTAGAAATTGAAACACTAACTATATTTGAACAATAAAAGTGTCAACCATTTTCAGGACGAGACAATGCTTCGACTCCGCAAGCTCCGCTCAGCATGACGTTTCAATAACTGTCATTACCTTTCTGTAAATGTCAAATTTTAAAAACTACCAATGACAGATTACCGGAATAGTCACGCTGAGAATTTAATATTTAGGAAAATGTTCAGAAGAAGAAATGACAGTTATTGAAGCTTCATCCCTCTCTACCGCAGAGGGACATTTGTGGAAGAATTTTTTTAACCACATAGGAGAAGATAGCACACATAGCTTCCACTGTATCAACCGGTTGATTTTAAAAATAAAGGTTTGCTGCTCCCCTGCTATTTTTTCTATGTCTATGTGGCGGATTTTTTTCAGCCCCAGACATAGTACATTTAGTTTTGCAAGAACCAACTGTCTGGTTTTAAAAAAGGCTTGGTGTCGCCAATCTATCCACTATGCATGGGATAAGTTGTTTTATAGGTCACTTTCCCAATTCGGGGAAGGATCTCTTGTCTCGTCCTGAAAATGGTAGTGAAGCGAAAGCCTGCCCCGATCTTTTCGGAGGGTCTCCCAAAATAAGAGGGGATGGTTACACTCCGCAATCTCCGCTACCATTGACAGAAATGTGCGTCACTCTGACGAAGGGAAAGCCTGCCCCGATCCTTTTTTCGGGGAGTCTCCCAAAATAGAGGAGATCCTTCTCCGCCTGTGGCGGATCAGGATGACGTATTAAGTGATGTCATTCCATTCTCTGTAAATGTCAAATTTTAAAAACTCAGGGTGACTCAAGTTTAGATCAGTTTGCTCACTTGCGCCTCAATGGCCTTTTTGTAGTTTTCCTGAGCTTCTTCTGAAATAAACAGGAAAAGATAGGGCTCAATCAACTCCAGTTCCATCAGGTAGAAAACCCCCTCGGTCCATACCCCGTCTACACGGGCATAAAGGGTGTCGGCAGCAAAGGTATCTACGATTTGCTGTATGTAGTTTAATTCCTTTTCTTTCGGAGTGATTGGGTGGATTTCCCCTCCAAAAAAATGCTGCACGCGGAATTCTCCTTTTTTGGGGCTTTTCAAGACGGCATGCGAAAATTTTCCATTGAAAAATAGATAGGAATACTCTCCTGTTTTGGCTACCTCTTCCACGAATGGCTGTACCATAAAATCCTCTTCCTCTAGCCAGGTCTGAATGCTAACTCCATGCTCCTGCCAATTTTGAAGGTCCAATTTAAGCGTATTTTTGGAACCACCGCTTACGGTGGGCTTGATGACAAGAGTATCTGTATTGAACTCCTTAAAATAGCTCTCTAAATGAAGAGGTTCCTTTTTTTTCAAATACTGAGTGGGAACGATGGGGAAACCCTTTTCCTGGATCTCCCTGAGGTACCATTTGTCCGAATTCCAGAGTATGGTGTCTATGGAGTTGAGGCTGGGAATGCCGAATTCCTGTATTTTTTTACACCAGGCTTTGAATTCACCGTAGCGGTCAAAATAATCCCAAGGGGATTTGATCAATAAAAGCGCATATTCTTGCCAAATGACCTGGGGATCAGACCAGATTTCAAAGGAAAAGTCCAAACCCAACTCTTTGAGCATTTTTTCCAACATGACATCTTCATTCACTTCATTGGAAGCATATGCTCCTTTATTATCATAGGTAATGACTGCAATTTTCATGATTTCCGGTCTGTTTTTCACGCAATGATAATGCAATTTTGTGATTTTTTGATTTTTGGTCTGTATTTCCATATGATTAATCCTATTTTTGCTTTTTGGTTTTTATGAAAAAAGAAAAGCTCGTCATCATACCTACTTACAATGAAATCGAAAACATCGAGGACATGGTGCGTTCCGTGATGGTATTGCAGGGCGACTTTGAATTGTTGGTCATTGATGACCAATCACCAGATGGTACAGCTGATAAAGTCAAAGTATTGAAAAAGGAGTTTCCCGATCGACTCCATCTGCTCCAAAGAAAAGGCAAACAAGGGCTTGGCACTGCCTATATTGAGGGTTTTCGTTATGGGCTTTTGAATACTTATCAATATATATTCGAAATGGATGCAGACTTTTCCCATAATCCAACAGACCTAATTCGGTTATACAAAGCCTGTGCTGAAGAAGGAAATGATATGGCCATAGGTTCCCGCTATATAACCGGAGTAAATGTAGTCAATTGGCCAATGGGTAGGGTACTTATGTCTTTTTTTGCCAGCAAGTATGTGCAATTTATTACAGGTATGCCCATTAAGGATGCCACAGCAGGGTTCAAATGCTACCATCGAAGGGTTTTGGAGGCCATTAATCTGGATAAGATTCGCTTTATCGGTTATGCTTTCCAGATTGAGATGAAGTTTACGGCTTGGAAACTTGGATTTAAGATCGTGGAAGTGCCCATTATTTTTACAGATAGGACAAAAGGGACTTCTAAAATGAGTACCCATATTTTCCGTGAAGCCGTTTTTGGGGTGATTTATATGAAGTTCAAAAGTTTATTTGTGCGTTATCGCCCTAATCAAAGCGTATCGCCTTAATGGGCTGAATATTGCTGATTACCATTGCGGGGATAAAAAGTACCATGGAGGTCACAGTAAGCACCAGCACATTCATGATTATAAAAACAGGCCAATTCCAAAAGATGGGTACAAAGCTCATATAATAGTTTTCCGGATCCAGTGGAATAAGGTGAAATCTATCCTGAAAGAAGCCAAACCCTAAAGCAATGGCATTACCTATCAGTAACCCTCGTCCAATGATCCTCACCCCATTCCAAACAAAAATTCGCCGGATCTGACTGTTTCTTGTCCCAAGAGATTTCAATATACCGATCATCTGTGTTCTTTCCATGATCAGGATAAAGAGGATGGAAACCATGTTGAATGCTGCCACAAAAAGAATCAGACTCAAAAAAATGTATACATTGTTATTGAGTAACTGTAGCCAATCAAAAATCTCCATGTATTTATCCGTGACTTTGACCAATTTAAGGTCATAATCCAAGATATCATATAGTGGATCCACATATAGCTCAAGGTTTTTGGGATTATTAATAAATACTTCAAAGCCTCCAACCTGATCTTCAGTCCAACCGTTCAGGTTACGGATGGTCTGAATATCTCCAATGATGATTTTATCATCAAAATTCTCCAGGAAAGTTTCATATAGTCCCACTATCTCCAGTCTTCGGAATCGGGGAGGATCCTGCACAAAATACATGGTCACCCGGTCTCCCACATCCAAGAGCAGCGTATTGGCAATTTTAGTACTGAGGAGTACTTCATTGCTGGCTCCTTCATCGGAAAACTGAATAAATCTACCCTTTTTAATGGAGGTTTTAAATGCCAAGGAATCAAAATCAGGGCCCACTCCTTTCATCAGTACCCCTTCCACCTCATTATCTCCCTTAAGCAGACCGGCCTTATGGGCAAAGGCCTGAACATGCGCAATATTGTTCTGATTTTGGTAATCCTGATAAAAGTCCGATTTTTTGCTGGTAGGAGATTCTTCAAAAGCATTTCCTGACATAAAGCGCATCACCTGAAAATGTCCTGTGAATGAAAATACTTTATTGGATATTTCATTTTGAAAGCCTCCCAGAATCATAAAGGAAATCAGGGAAATGGCAATTCCTATGGCCACTGAAGCCACAGCAATGCGGTGGATGGTTCCTGTGAAACCACCTGTCCTTTTGAAACTGATTCTTTTGGCAATGAAATAAGAAAGGTTCAAGGAATTTCTTAATTTGGTGGAAAACTTGCGCAAAATAACTATGAAGTCACTCAAATTGATCATTCTTTTCAGTTTTTTAATGACATCCTTGGCTTTTTGTAAAAATCCCACAAAAAATGGGGATGAAAAGAAGGGTGAAACTCAAACTGACATCTTGCCCGCAGCAGATCAACCTGAAAATTACTTGCCTTTGTTGGAAGGGAAGCGGGTGGGTCTGGTAGTGAACCAAACCTCTATTTTGACCCAAAGCAACAATATGCACTTGGTGGATTTCCTCATGATGGAAGGCATTGATGTAAAGAAAGTATTTGTTCCGGAACATGGCTTTAGGGGTGATGCAGATGCAGGAGAGGCAATTAAGTCAGAAGTGGATCAAGCCACAGGTTTACCGATTGTTTCCCTATACGGAGACAATAAAAAGCCCGCAAAGGAATCTTTGAAAGATATTGATATACTGATCTATGACTTACAAGATGTAGGGGTGAGGTTTTATACCTATATCAGTACCATGCATTATGTGATGGAAAGTTGTGCGGAAAACAATATGCCTTTGTTGATTTTGGACAGGCCCAATCCCAATGGAAATTATGTGGATGGACCGGTATTGAAAAAAGGTCTTGAAAGCTTTGTGGGCATGCATCCCATTCCGGTGGTGCATGGCCTCACGGTGGGTGAACTCGCCCGTATGATCAATGGGGAAGGGTGGCTAAAAGGTGGTGTCCAAGCGCCAATTCAGGTGATTGCGGTAAAAAATTGGGACCATAGTATGCATTACAGTCTGCCGGTAAAGCCATCCCCCAATCTTCCAAACGACGTGTCCATCAGGCTTTATCCAACTTTGTGTTATTTTGAGGGTACGGATGTTTCCTTGGGGAGGGGGACTTATTTTCCCTTTCAGGTCTATGGTTACCCTGATTCGAAATTTGGAGATTTTACCTTTACCCCGGTTAGTATTGTAGGGATGTCCAAGAATCCGCCCCAACAAGATAAGTTATGTTATGGTGAAGACCTTAGAAATACAGATTTGGACCATCAGTTTACGCTCAAATATCTGCTTCGGGCTTATTCATTGTCAGGGAAAAAGGAGAAGTTTTTCAATAATTTCTTTGATAAATTGGCTGGAACAGATCAGTTGAGAAAAGATATCCTATCAGGCAAATCAGAGCAGGAGATACGTGCAAGCTGGCAGCAGGATTTGGCAGCATATAAGACTATGCGGGATAAATACAGGATGTATTGATTTTGGGGCAGAATTCCTGAGAGGATTCTGTTTACCTAATGGGTATCTTTTGCTCCAAATAAATCTGTGCTTTTTCGCCTTTGATATAATAAGTCATCCACTCATTATCCCAATCAAAATTCACTGTGCCATAATGTAGGGATGCGATAAGGTTACCGATCCGGTAAGGGTTATATTCTTCCCGGTAACTGGGCCAGGTATGGGTAAGCCCGGAAGATGTAATTTCATACAATCCATTGGGAAATCTTTGGTCTTTGAGCAATGAAATTTCAGCAATATGTCTATCCCCGCTAATCAATACAGGATTTTTGGCTTTAGAACTGGAGATCAGATTGAGTAGGTGCTCTCTTTCTTTGGGAAAATTGGACCATTTTTCAAAGGGATGCTCAGTGGGAATGACCTGAATACCTGAAGCGATGATATTTATTCTTGCGGTACTGTTTTGAAGTTCTTTTTCCAGCCAAGCCCATTGCACTTCACCAAGCATACTTCCTTCCAAATTGGGAAGGTATTTTCTATCTTCTTTAAATAGGGTATCCCTGTGGAAACGGGTATCCAAAAGGATCACTTTTACCGAATTGTTTACTATGCCATATGAATAACTTGCATAAGCACCTTCCTGCTTTCGGCGGGGACTGTCTTCAGGTTCATCTAAAAAATCCAACAGTCGCTCTTGCGATGCCGCTTTTTGAACAAAATATTTTCCTCCGTCATTGATTCCATAATCATGGTCATCCCAAATGCCAATCACGGAAGTGTTTAATCTTAGTCTTCTGTAATCTAAAATATCCTTTTGAAGGGTGTACTTTTCTTCCAATAGATCCATGTCATGCGTATCCCCATACACGATGTCGCCAAGCCAGATCCAGACATTGGGGTTTTCCGCCATAATAGGATTCCAAAGAGGTTGTGGTAGCTCATGTTTATTGCAAGAACCAAAGCTGATTGTTTCTATAAAACTTTTATTATTCCTTCGGTTTTGGGCCAAGCAGTTCGAAGCATGGACCACAAAAATAAAGATAGCAATCAGTAAGAATGGATTTTTTTTTTCATGGATCCAATTAATTGATTTCGAATTTGAAAAATGAATTTCGGATCTCCATCTAAGTCAGTATGAATTGACAGAAACATAAAAATGGCTTAATCTAAACTTCACAATAGCGGTTCATTTCAATTCTTTATTTTACCTCTTGCTAACATGTAACAAACATCACCAACATTACTGATGAAAGTTGGGACTTTTGTTGATGTATTGGAGAGGTCAAATGACTTTCCGGTTTTAATTCTAATTAAGAGAAGATTCACATCATGAATAAAAGCATTGCCAATACCATCAAGGGCTATCTGCCCATTCTGGAATGGTTGCCGAATTACAAAAAATCAGATATCCATGGAGACCTGTCAGCAGGACTGACGGTAGGTATCATGTTGATCCCACAGGGAATGGCTTATGCCATGTTAGCTGGGCTGGAACCTATACACGGGCTTTATGCGGTGACAGTTCCTTTGTTATTATATGCTATTTTTGGAACATCCAGGCAGCTTGCGGTGGGTCCTGTGGCCATGGTTTCTTTGTTGACAGCAGCAGGGATTGCCAGCTTGAATGCAGATTCACCCGAACAATACTTATTATACGCCTTGTCCTTAGCCTTTTTGGTTGGCCTGATCCAATTTGGAATGGGAATCCTAAGGCTTGGCTTCGTGGTCAATTTCCTATCTCATCCTGTGATCAGCGGATTTACTTCTGCAGCGGCGATCATTATTGGTCTGAGCCAAATTAAGCACCTTTTTAGGATCAATTTGCCCAATTCAGAACATATTCAGGAAATGGTAGTAGCCATTGCCCAGAATATAGGGGATATACACTGGCTGACCTTTGGAATTGGCGTTATAGGGATCATCATAATTAAATACGGTAAGAAAATACACAAGAGTTTTCCTGCACCTTTGGTGGCGGTGATTGTTGGGATTGCACTGGTTTCTGGTTTTGATCTAACGGAGCAAGGAGTGAAGATTGTAGGGGAGGTGCCCAGTGGATTGCCGACCTTGTCTTCTCCTTCATTCGATATGGAAATTTGGAATACTTTGCTTCCCATTGCATTGACCATCTCCCTGGTGGGTTTTGCGGAGAGTTTTGCGGTTGCCAAAACCATTCAGTCCAAGCATAAAAATTACAAGTTGGATGCCAATCAGGAATTGATAGGCTTGGGTATGGCCAATTTTGGTGCAGCCTTTTTCAGAGGTTATCCGGTGACAGGAGGTTTTTCCAGGACAGCTGTTAACAATGATGCAGGCGCGAAAACTGGACTGGCTTCCATCTTCAGTGCGATATTGATAGTTTTGACTTTATTGTTTTTTACAGGCTTGTTCTATAATCTGCCAAGTGCAATTCTTGCAGCGGTTGTGTTGGTCGCAGTATCAGGTTTGATTGATTACAAGGAGCCTATCCACCTCTGGCACAAGGACAAATCAGACTTTGCTATGTTGATCGCGACTTTTGTGATTACACTGACTTTGGGCATTGAAACAGGAATTATAGCTGGTATGGTTTTATCCTTGATTGTGGTTATTTACCGTGCTTCCAGGCCGCATATGGCCCGATTGGGCAGGGTCCCGGGTACGAATATTTTCCGAAATGTAAATAGGTTCAAAGATTTGGAAGAAAGGGATGAGTTATTGATGGTAAGAATTGATGGTCCGATATATTTTGCCAACATAGAATTTATCAAAGGCAAATTGGATAAGTGGATTGCCTCTAAAAAGGACAAAGTCAATATGATTGTATTCAATATGGAAAGTGTTACCAATATTGACAGTACAGGCGCCCATGCCCTCAATGAATGGATTCTTGCCTGGAGGAAATCGGGTATTGATGTCTGCATGAGCAGTATCAAAGGTCCTGTAAGAGATGTGTTGAATCGATGGGGTATTTTGGAATGCGTAGGGGCAGACCATGTATTCTTGGATGATAATTCTGCAGTATCTGCTTATGATAAGGACATTGACCTGGAATTATTAGATAAATATTCACCCTATGCCACTCAAACCAATTGATCATTATGTGTAAGTTAGATTTAGATAAATATCTTGAATTCAATAAAGAATGGGCTTCCACCATGCTGAATTCCCAAAAGGGATATTTCGATACGCTGAAAGAAGGACAGCATCCCAAGGCCTTATTGGTTGGTTGTTCCGACAGTCGGGTTTCCCCTTCCAAAGTACTGGGGATTGACCTGGGTGAACTTTTCATCCACAGAAATATCGCCAATGTAGTATCCCATACGGATCTTAATTTTCTCTCTGTGATGCAGTATGCTGTGGAGAGCCTGGGCATTCATGATATCATCGTATATGGACATTACGGTTGTGGTGGTATCAAAGCAGCTTATGAAAACAAGACCAATGGGCTGATTGATAACTGGCTGGCTACTATCAAGGATGTGATCCGTCATTATAAGGCTGAACTGGAAGCCATTGAGGATGAAAATGATAGAATCAATAAACTGGTGGAATTGAATGTACTGGAGCAGATTGAGAATATCAAGCAGACTTCTGTTTACAAAAAGGCCATTGCCAGGGGAGAGGAAATCAGGTTACATGCTTGGGTATTCGATTTCTCCACAGGCTTGGTGCATGATTTAAAGAAGAAATACAATATTATGCCCGCAGCGGTATGATTTTTTGATTGATTGACATCTGATCAAAGCAAAAAATGCCGTCTTTTGGGCGGCATTTTTTTTGCTTGCTCTTTGGGATTTGTAATCCCGAAGAGCGATACAAAGGATTTGCAATCCTTCTTTTCTCATCATACTTAGGTTTTATAATTTGGCATTTACAGTTATTGAAACGTCATGCTGAGCGGAGCTTGCGGAGTCGAAGCATCCCCCCTTATTTTGGGAGACTCTTCCTTCGTCAGAGTGACGTACATTTCTGTCAATGGTACGTAGTGAAGCATACCCCCTTATTTTGGGAGACCCCCCGAAAAGATAGGGGCAGGCTTTCGCTTCACTCAGGGTGACGGTTCCAGTAACCTGTCAATGGTAGCGGAGTTTGCGGAGTCGAAGCATCCCCCCTTATTTTGGGAGACCCTTCCTTCGTCAGAGTGACGTACATTTCTGTCAATGGTACGTAGTGAAGCATCCCCCCTTATTTTGGGAGACCCCCCGAAAAGATCGGGGCAGGCTTTCGCTTCACTCAGGGTGACGGTTACTAATCTATCACTGTTAGACCTTAGGCACTGATCAATTCCTCAAAATCATCTCGGATATATATGACATTCCGACCCAATTCAATCCACTTCTTCTTCTCTAATTGCTTCAATAATCTGGAGATCACTTCTCTGGAAGTACCAAGTTCGTTGGCTATTTCCTGATGGGTGATGTGGAGTTCATTCGCTTTGTATTGTTTCATTTTGGTGACGATGTATCGCATAAGGCGTTCGTCCATTCTTTTGAATGCAACAGCATCAAGGGCTACTAACATTTCCTGAAACCTGGATTGGTAAGTCATAGAGACGAAGTCTTTCCACTGTTTGTATTTGTCTGAAAATTGTTCGTGCTTATCTATGGGCAGACCTAAAATAACTGTCTTTTCTTCAGCAACAGCTTTGATTTCGCTGGGTCTTGAAGCAGAGCAACAAGTCAGGGAAAGGGCGCAGGTTTCTCCAGGTTCCAGATAATATAGGAATAATTCCTTGCCATCTTCATCCATTCTGAGGATTTTAATTGCTCCTTCCAGCACAATAGGGACCATTTTTATAAATTGTCCCGGTTCGGTAATTATCTTCCCTGCGGGGAATTCATGGATATGGCCATATTCTAAAAGTGCATTCAGTAAATTGGGATCTGTGATATTGGGGAGCTTAAGTTTTAGTGCTTCTAATTCCATGAATTATTTTTTTTTAAAAGTAAATTTAAGGCCTGCACTAATTTAGTGATAAAAGTTACAATAGAAAAAGGCCGGATAAAATACCCGGCCCTTTTCAATACCAAACCTATTAATTAAGCACTAAAACCACCGTCCACTACATGGACGGCACCTATAATGAATTTACTTTTGTCAGAGGCAAGAAAGGAAGCCATCTGTGCGATATCTTCATTCACTGCATATCTTCCCAATGGGATCATACTTTCAAAGCCCTTTTTAACCTCAGCCCCTGCTCCGGGAGCAAACTGATCCTCCAGGGAACGCATCATCCGGTTGTCTACTGGTGAGGGATGTATTGTATTCACACGGATCTGAAAAGGAGCTCCCTCCTTAGCGGCAACCCTCATGGTGCCAATTGTAGCATGTTTGCTGGTAGTATAAGCAATCATCTTCGCCGTACCTGTCAGACCTGCTACTGAAGATGTAATGATAACAGACCCGCCGTTTTCCTTCATATATGGGAAGGCATATTTCATACCCAACCAGACACCTTTTACATTGACATTCATGACCAGGTCAAACTCTTCTTCTGAATATTCTGTAAGTGGTTTTACCACTCCTTCTGTTCCTGCATTTAAAAACAAAATATCTAACTGTCCAAATAATGCCATTGCCTTATCTGTATATGCTTTCACTTCCTTTGATTGGCTTACATCAGCTTTAAAAGTATGTACTTTGTCACTGGCCAAATTTTCTTTAGCCTCTTTTAAATTTTCCTCACTAAGATCAACCAAGAGAATACCTTCCACTCCTTCTTCTAAGAATAATTTGGCTGTCGCAAGACCTATTCCTCCAGATCCTCCTGTAATGATGGCGTTCTTTCCTTTTAGTGTCATAATGGGTTTTATTTTTGATTCAATTCAAAGTTAATACCTATACATAAAAAGAAGCGTAGCAATAATCAGGGATATACATGACTTTGATCAGGGTTTAAATGCAATGAATTTCGGACATTTAGGTATCAGAAAACCAAATTAACCCCTTACTATGAAACGTATTATTGTTCCTATTGACTTCTCATCTTATGCTGACAATGCTTTTTTAACCGCACTTAAAATCGCAGACAAGACCAATAGTACCATTACTTGTGTCAATGTGGTCAGTACCAATTTGGATTGGAAGAATTTAAGTGCTGAAAAGCGTCAAGGTCATCAGAGTATTTTGGATTTGGAGGCAGAATCCAAAGACAAATTGAAAGCTTATGTGATGGATCACAAACTTGGAGGTGTGCCCGTTGAAAGTATTGTAGAGGTAGGGGTTCCACACGAAGAGATTGTGGCATTGGCCCTTAAGCAGAAGGCTGACCTGATTGTTATTGGGGCCTATGGTAAAGGGCATACCAATGAAAAATTTGTAGGGTCGAACATACAAAAGGTACTTCGTTTTGCCGATTGTCCGGTATTAGCCGTTAAAAAGGTGATGAATGGCAACCATTTCAGGAAAATGGCTTTTGCTTCCATGTTTAATGAGGATTCCAGGCCGGCGTTCATGAAAATGAAATCGTTTATAAAAGATTTCCAAACCTCTGTTCATTTTCTTTTTGTCAACACCCCAAATGGATTTACCAATAGTGGGGAAGCCCTCAAGAAAATGGACAGCTTTGCCAAAGGATTGGAAGACTTGGTAATTCACAAACATATTTATAATCATCAAGAAGCTGAGTCAGGTATCATAGAATATGCAGAAAGTAATAAAATTGGATTTATCGGTGTAGCTTCTTCTAATCGAAAGCTGAAGTCCTCCTATCAGGTAGGCGTAACCGATACAGTTTTGTTCAAGTCGGATATCCCTGTATTGAGTGTAAAATTTGAATGAACCACGGACAAAAAAGCTTAGGCTTTTGAGGTTACTTTTAAACGCTGAAAATTCCTGGACCAGGGATGGAAAGTACTAAGAGTAACCTCTTTTTTTGATGCTTTTGATTTTTCTGGGGTTGTACCAAAGGTAAAAACCCGAAAAGCCAAGAATGATCAAAGCCAGAGAAGTCAAGGTAGAATAGATCAATTTGCTATTTTCAGCATCAGATTTTATGATAAAATCCAGGATGCTGCCATCATGGATCTTTTCGATAAGGTCCGAATTCCGTTGGCTGACGGAGAGAATTTCTCCAGAAAACCCATCTACCTGTACCTCTGTAAAATGGTATTTGAAAACAATTTTTATTATCCCTTTATCGGGACGGATATCCAAGCGGTCTATTTCATGGGATTTTTCCAAACTATCCCTCATATATGCGCTTCCAATTTCCAGAACCTGCTCCAGGGCTATCCAATCCACAGGATTTTCCACCTTGGTTTTTTGGGTTTTTGGAATCAATTTCATTTCTTTTTTCCAGGCAAGCAAAATGGCTGTAACCCCAATGATGATCAAAAAAAGAACAAATGGTATGCTAAACCATTTGTGTATTCTTCTATGGATTCTTGTTTGATTGGCTATTTTAGAAATTCTGCGCATACGATTTAAAGCCCAAAGATAGACTTATCTTTCATGAGTAAGAGAAAATTGCTTTTAACGGTAAGATTTCAGACTTGATCAGTGAAATACTACTTGGGCCAACTTCATAGCCTCTTCGAATTCTGTTTTATCAATGTTTGTATCCCATCCATTTTTTTCTAAAATCTTGATCAGGGATTCTGTGGCTACATTCCCTACCAACTCATCTTTGGCCATGGGGCAGCCTCCAAATCCCCGCAGGGCACCGTCAAAGCGGCGGCATCCCGCCTGAAGGGCAGACTCAATTTTTAAATGGAGATCGTCTGGTCTGCTGTGTAAATGGAGCCCAAATTCAATTTGAGGATAAGCTTCAGCATTGATTTGGTACAATTCAGCAACTAAAGAAGGGATGGCAGAACCAATCGTATCAGCAAATGAAATAATTTTAATTCCTATTTCATCTAGTTTTTTCACAAATTCTGCGACCAAATCCGGTGAATAGGGATCGTTGTAAGGGTTGCCAAACCCCATACTCAGGTAGGTCACTAAGGTTTTGCCTTTTACTTCACATAGGTTTTGAGTTTCCTCAACAGTCTGAAGTGCTTCTGCTATGGACCTATTGGTATTTCTTTTTTGAAAGGTTTCAGAAACAGAGAGTGGGAAACCCAAATAATCTATTTCATCAAAATTTAAGGCATCCTCAGCCCCTCTGGTATTGGCAATAATGGCGAGTAATTTGGATTTGGAACGATGCAGATCCAACAAGGAAAGTACTTCTGCTGTATCACGCATCTGGGGGATGGCTTTTGGACTTACAAAACTCCCAAAGTCTATGGTGTCAAATCCAACTTCCAACAACTGATTGATGTAAGCGGCTTTGATGGCGGTATCTATAAACCCCTCCATTCCCTGCATGGCATCTCGAGGGCACTCTATTAATTTAATCATAGCTTGAAACTAATTCCAAACCGATCAAATTCCAATAGCTTTTTTATGGATTGGTTTTTTTCTATTGGAAACCAACTTGATATGACCAAGATGGTGCTTGCAGTGCCAGGAATATAGGGCCAGATTTCTATCTAAGCGCACTTCTTTTTTCATTTCGGGATGGTAAAATGATTTTTTATAATCTTTAGTTTTCATAGACTCAAGTAGTTTGACCCATCTTACATGAAGTCCTTCCAAAATTAAAATAGAACTGTATACCGAAACTTCCGTGTAGTCAGCTCCTTGTGCCCATAAATCCTCATGATAAGATTTTATTTGAGGATTATCCTCTGTAAGCGCTAGCTTGAACCGTATAAAGCTGTTCATATGACTGTCTGCACAGTGATGGATGACTTGCCGGATGGTCCATCCACCAGGCCTGTATACTTTGTCTAG
>NZ_SLAP01000132.1 GCF_007126775.1 Cecembia sp.
AAAAACGAAATATTTCAACCGGTTCAACCCGGAGATAAACTAAGGGCTTTTGTGAAGAAAAAAAGAGAGGATGGTAAATTGGATTTACAATTGCTTCCTCCCGGAAGAGTAAAGTATGAGGAAGGAGCCGAAAAAATTCTGGAAGTCTTAAAGGATAGGAAATTTTTGCCCCTTCACGATAAATCATCGCCAGAATCCATTAAAGAATTATTGGGAATGAGTAAAAAACACTTTAAACAATCCATTGGTCAACTTTATAAAGCAAAAAAAATACGTATACTGGATGATGGAATAGAATTGGTATAATCAAGGGCATGCCGAAAAAGTCAGATTTGCTCAAGATATGAGTTGAAAAAGTGAAGCTGAATAAATTTACCGAGAACTGAGGTCAATAAAGCAGCTTACCAGGAGCTGTAATTGATAAATCAAAAATATCAATCTGTTTTGTGTCTTTAATATGCCCTAATCCAATTCCAAAATGATATTGGGCGTGACACAAAGAACTGCCTTGTTTCTCTTTATCGCAATGGGGGCTTTGATTAAGTGTGGATACTTTGTCAAAATCACTAACCAACTCTCATCATCCCATGTTTTACCGGCTATTTTGGATTGATAATCCGGATGGGCTCTATTTAAGAGGTCTTTTGGACGAAGTTTTAATTTCTCTAAAATGGAGCGCCAACCAGTTAAAGTTATCCGCTCTTTCTCTATATTGATTTCATTGACGTGATTGGTTAGCAATCGGGTATATGCCCGCATTTGTTTATCCACATTGTGGGAAGGGTTATAATAAAAGATTAGCTCATTTGGGTGAAATTTCATGGTTATTTGGGTTTATTTCTTCTAGAATTTACAAAGCAAAAATCAAAATACCAAACTTTTCATTGAATTTTGTAATTATTACCTCATAATACTTATTTTAATAACGAATAAATGTTAGATAATTTTGAAAAAATAAGTAAATCAGAATATTCTTCTAATAAGAAAGTCTTATCTAAACTCAGGAATCTTAAGCCAAAAGTGCTTGATGAGGCTTTCTCTAATGCCCATGAAGAAAAGTTCAAGAAAATCGATTGTCTTGAATGCGCCAATTGTTGTAAAACGACAAGTCCGATTTTTATTAAAACTGATATAGAAAGACTGGCAAAAGTTTTCAAAATGAAGCCTTCTACATTTTTGGATACCTACCTTAGGTTGGACGAGGATGGGGATTATATTCTCCAATCAACCCCTTGTCCATTTTTAAATGCAGACAACACTTGTTTGGTCTATGAAGACAGGCCCAAGGCATGTCGGGAATATCCCCATACAAACAGGAAAAATATGCATGGTATTTTGAATTTGAGTCTAAAAAATACTTTGGTTTGCCCTGCTGTTCTTGAAATATTTAAAGACTTTCAGAAAGATTTTAGGAAGTAAACCAATCTCTTTTTTAATTTAGGGCTTTAAACCTATTTAGAAAATGACCATGCACAAAGAAGAAGAGTATTTTTTAGGGGTAGATGTGGGCGGAACACATCTGAAAATCGGTTTGGTAAGTAAAATGGGAGAGATTCTTTCTTTTGAAAAAATTGATACCGCACCCTACAGGGATGACCCAAAAGGATTTAACCATAAGTTTTTAGAAGGAATGGGAACCATTTTGGACAAATTTCCTGAGGTAAGAAAAGTTGGGATAGGTTTGCCTGGATTAATTTCCAAGGATAGGAAAACGCCACTGGAAATTCCTGCCATCCCGGCTTTGAATGCATTTCCACTGAAAGAAGAGTTAAAAAAACGGTACAAGCATATTTCATTTTTCATGGAAAATGATGCTGCGGCTGCTGCTTTAGGAGAATATAGATTTGGGAAAAACAATCCTCCAGAAAATTTTTTATTCATCACTATGGGTACTGGAATTGGCAGTGCACTTGTACTGGATGGGGATATATTCAAAGGATGCCGCGGAAATGCAATGGAAATGGGACATATGATGTCTAGGGGAAACCAAGAGTTGGAAGTTTTGATTGGCAGAAATGGAATTCTCAGGATATTGGACAGGTTTATTCAGGCATACCCAAGGTTAGTAGGAGACCTAGAGAATAAGGAGTTGGGCACGCACCTTTTGGTTGATACTGCTAAAGCAGGAAATGAAATTTCTTTAATGGTTTTTGAAGAAGTTGGAAGAATCTTAGGGGAGGCTATTGTGTCCACTATTCGTGTTCTAGATGTTACCAATGTCTATTTTGGTGGGGGCATTTCCGCAGGTTTGGAATTTATGATGCCGTCGATGGATAAAACCGTCCGACAATTTCTTACCCCCTATTACGTGAATGATCTGCACCTGATGAAGGCTACACTCGAAAATAATGCAGGTACTTTAGGTGCAGCAGCGCTTTGTTTCTTAGAGGATTAACGAGATTTCAATCTGCTTTCAACTCTAAATGACAGTGTTAAGTAAGGTTAGTCTTTTTGAAACATGTGTTTACTTTACCAGGTCAATTAGGGATCCAGTTTACTGATGGTTATTTCGCTGACCCTGCTGATGGCATTGAGCCGAAAAATAGCTTTCAAGGGCTCTTCTTCTATTGATTGCCCCTCACAGGAAGGTGATGGGTCTATAAAATAAATGAAAAAGGTCTGACTACGATCCGCCAGTTCTACTTTGTCAGGCCTGCCAAAAGTTTTGATCAATGCCTGGTTATTTTTTCCCAGGAATTCATTCTTGACCTCTCTGAATTTTTCTAGGTCATTGGCTCTTAGTCCCAAACAACCATTGCGGTCATTTTTCCAAATTTCGAAATCTATGCCTTCAATTCCCACTTTGGAAGAACATCGATAATTAGTCAATGCAAGCATCACCAAAAGTAGGGTGGAAATAGGGAATTTGGATGAGATAGATTTAAATATAATTTTCATAGGATAGTGCAAAGAAAGGAAGGAAAAATGAAGGATGAAATCAAAAGCTTGATATTTCGAATACAGGCATACCGTAAATAGGAAGAAACTTTTTTAAACTTTTCAATTTTCTTTTTTTAGTGCCCTTTAATTTAGTTGAACCGGTCATTTTCTGGTCTTTCTGCGGTGTGGAATTATTAACCATGATTAAAAAACCCAAATTCCTAAAAACAGTTTCAGTTTTGTGTCCTTTTTAATATTTATATTAGCGCCTTAAAATTAATTACCATGTATTACAGATTCGGAAAAGTATTTCATTTTATTTCAGTCCTTTTCTTTGTTTTTGCCTTCCTCTACATTTATGCTTCATTGCCTGACTTGGTGGCATATCAATTGAATGAATATGGCGTAGGAATAAAAATCGTCACCAAAAGCACCTTTTTTTACAGTGGGATCTTATTGTTTTTAATATTAAACGTTGTATTGGTAGTTCCCGCAAAACTCATTGAAAACCAAGGAACTACAAACATTAAACGTCTTTTTCCTATAGGAGATGTATTCAGAGATTACATGTTGACTTGGATATACAGTTTTATAGGAATCATCAACATTTCTCTTTGCATCTTGGGATTATTCGTACATAGTATCAATAACCAAAATGAAATTGCTACAGGAGAATTTACTTTCTTCTTTTACCTTGTACCAATATTTTTTGTAGTTTGGATTGGAGGATTATTTTGGATAATCTTTCAAAAATTCAAATCCCTTCAAGTGCAAGCTTGAGCGATAGTTTAAATAAAATAAGAAAAAAGATTAAATGGCAGAGAACGTTCAATATACCGAAGACAGTATCAAATCCCTTGATTGGAGAGAGCACATCCGTTTAAGACCTGGAATGTATATCGGAAAATTAGGTGATGGAAGTGCACAGGATGATGGTATATATGTTTTGGTCAAAGAAGTATTGGACAACAGCATCGATGAACACATGATGGGGTATGGGCGTACGATCGATGTCAAAATTTCCGAGCATAAAGTGGAAATAAGGGATTATGGTCGTGGTATTCCCTTGGGCAAAGTGATTGATTGTGTTTCCAAGATCAATACGGGTGGCAAATATGATTCCGGTGCTTTCCAGAAATCCGTTGGTCTTAACGGTGTAGGTACAAAAGCAGTGAATGCACTTTCTGAATACTTCAAAGTGCAATCTTACCGTGATGGGGAAACCAAAGTTGCCGAGTTCCAAAAAGGAATTCTTTTGGAAGAAAAAAAAGTGGAAAAGAGTTCTGAAAGAAATGGAACCAAGGTGATCTTTTCTCCTGATGCAACAGTTTTCAAAAACTACCATTTCATCCCGGAATACCTTGAAAATCAAATATGGAATTATGCTTTTTTGAATGCTGGACTTACCATCAATTTTAATGGGAAAAAGTTTTATTCAGAGAAGGGACTCTATGATCTTTTAATGCGAAAAGTGGATGAGGACAGCATTCGTTACCCCATTATCCACCTAAAAGGCAATGATATTGAAGTTGCCCTCACGCATTCCAACCAATATGGAGAAGAATACTATTCTTTTGTTAATGGGCAGTTTACCACACAGGGTGGTACCCACTTGGCCGCTTTTAGGGAAGCATTGGTCAGAACAATCAGGGAATTTTACAAAAAGGATTACGATGCTTCAGATATCAGGCAGTCAGTAGTA
Organism: Cecembia sp.; assembly: GCF_007126775.1. Lineage (GTDB taxonomy): Bacteria > Bacteroidota > Bacteroidia > Cytophagales > Cyclobacteriaceae > Cecembia. The sequence continues at coordinate 4,583 of NZ_SLAP01000132.1, forward strand.
GGTGCCATTGCAGTAAGGGTTCAGGAGCCAGTATTTGAATCACAGACCAAAACCAAATTGGGATCCCAATCGGTAGGACCTGATGGGCCAACTTTAAGAACATTTGTAAACGATTTTATCAAAACAGAGCTTGACAATTACCTTCACAAAAATCCACAAGTTGCTGATGCCCTTTTAAAACGGATTCTCCAATCGGAAAGGGAAAGAAAAGAAATTTCAGGAATCAAAAAACTGGCCAATGAAAGGGCCAAAAAAGCCAATCTGCATAACAAAAAACTGAGAGATTGCAGGGTACATTACGATCAGCCAAAAGGAGATGAGGAAATGAAGAACAAAACCATGTTGTTTCTTACAGAAGGTGATTCTGCCTCCGGATCTATAACCAAGTCAAGAGATGTACAGACACAGGCTGTTTTTTCACTGCGGGGAAAGCCGCTGAATTGTTATGGAATGACAAAAAAGGTGGTTTATGAAAATGAGGAGTTCAATCTTTTGCAACATGCTTTAAACATAGAAGACGGCATTGAAGGATTAAGATACCGCAAAATTGTCATTGCCACTGATGCTGATGTGGATGGCATGCATATCCGGCTTTTGATCATGACTTATTTTCTTCAGTTTTTTCCGGATTTAGTCAAAAATGGGCATTTGTTTATCCTCGATACGCCATTGTTCAGGGTTAGAAATAAGAAAGAAACAATTTATTGTTACACCGATGAAGAAAGGCAAAGAGCCATCCATAAATTGGGTAAGTCCGCAGAAATAACCCGCTTCAAAGGATTAGGTGAAATATCACCTGATGAATTTGGAAAATTTATTGGAGAGGATATTCGGCTTGACCCCATCATCCTCAGTAAGGAAACAAAAATTGCTGATTTACTTAGCTTCTATATGGGCAAAAATACACCTGATAGGCAAAGCTTTATCATTGATAACCTAAAAATAGAAAAGGATATCATTTTTGATGACCCTGAGACGAAATCGGAAGAAGAAAAAGAAGAGGGAGTAGAGGCTGCTTAATAAAATATAAAAGTTGCCAATAATTGCCTTATTGAAATACTGATCATATTATTTGCTTTAAAGCACTAGTCTGGTGCGATAATAAGACTTATATAAAATAAATGAGCGAGAATAACCCCACCAATCCTGAAGGCAAAGAGGAAAGTTTACACGACTCGATTCCGGTAACGGGAATGTATAAAGACTGGTTTTTGGATTATGCATCTTATGTTATCCTGGAACGTGCGGTTCCTGCAATTGAGGATGGTCTCAAGCCCGTGCAGAGAAGAATCCTGCACGCTATGAAAGAAATGGACGATGGAAGGTTCAACAAGGTTGCCAATATCATAGGACAGTCCATGCAATACCATCCACATGGAGACGCCTCCATTGGAGACGCCATGGTCAATATGGGCCAAAAGGAATTGCTGATCGAAACACAGGGCAACTGGGGAGATATCCGGACAGGGGATTCGGCAGCTGCTGCAAGGTATATTGAGGCCAGGTTATCTAAGTTTGCATTGGAGGTGGTATTTAACCCACAAACCACAGAATGGCAACTCTCTTATGATGGAAGAAAAAGAGAACCGATCACCTTGCCTGTTAAATTCCCACTTCTTCTTGCTCAGGGTGTAGAAGGCATTGCAGTGGGTTTATCCACAAAAATATTACCTCACAATTTCTGTGAACTTATTGAGGGTTCCATTGCTATATTAAATGGAGAAAAAACCAATATCCTTCCAGATTTCCCTACCGGTGGGCTTGCTGATTTTTCTGAATACCATGAAGGACTCAGAGGAGGAAGAATCAAAGTTAGGGCAAGGATTGAAGAGGAAGACAATAAAACACTGTTAATCAAAGATATACCTTTTGGCACTACAACAAATTCTTTGATTGATTCTATCATAAAAGCCAACGATAAAGGTAAAATCAAAATCAAAAAAGTGGTAGATAATACCGCTAAAGATGTTGAAATTCAAATCCAATTGGCACCGGGGCAATCCCCAGATATGACCATTGACGCCCTTTATGCATTTACAGATTGTGAAGTAAGTATATCTCCCAATGCTTGCGTTATCATTGAAGAGAAACCGGTATTTATTTCTGTCAATGATATACTGGAATACAATACAAAGCAGACAAGGGCACTGCTAAAGCGGGAATTGGAAATCCGCAGGGCAGAATTGATGGAAAAACTCTTGTTTTCTTCCCTGGAGAAAATTTTTATTGAAAACAGAATTTATCGAGACATTGAGGAATGTGAGACTTGGGAGGCTGTGATACAGACCATTGATAAGGGGCTTGATCCTTTCAAACCAGACTTTTACAGAGAGATTACCACTGAAGATATTGTCCGATTGACAGAAATCAAGATCAAAAGAATTTCAAAATTTGATACTTTCAAGGCGGATGAACTGATGCGCAAGCTTCAAGATGAACTCAAAGAAGTCAATTACCACCTGAAGCACCTGACCGCCTATGCCATTAAATATTACGAAAACCTATTGATTAAATATGGTAAGGGAAGAGAAAGAAAGACAGAGATCAGGGCTTTTGATACCATTGAAGCCACTGTAGTTGCGGCTAATAATGCAAAGCTTTATGTCAATAGGGCCGATGGTTTTGTAGGTTATGGGCTTAAAAAAGATGAGTTTGTTTGTGATTGTTCTGATTTGGACGATATCATTGTTTTCCGGAGGGATGGTAAGTGTGTGGTTACCAAAATCCAGGAAAAAGGCTTTGTAGGTAAGGATATAATCCATGTCGCAGTTTTCAGGAAAGGGGACGAGCGCATGGTGTATAATTTGATTTATCTGGATGGGACTTCCGGCAAGGCCATGGTAAAGAGATTCCAGGTATTGGCGGTTACCAGAGACAGGGAATATGACCTGACAAAGGGGACCAAGGGCTCCAAAGTACTTTATATGACTGCCAATCCCAATGGTGAGGCAGAAATAATAACCGTGTACCTGACTCAAGGTGCAAAAGCAAGAATTAAAGTTTTTGATTTTGATTTCAGTACCATAGATATCAAAGGACGGAGTGCAGGAGGAAATATTTTGACAAAGTATCCTGTCAGAAAAATACAGCTTAAAATGGAAGGTGTTTCCACGCTTGGTGGGCTGGACATTTACTATGATGCATCTGTCGGAAGATTGAATACAGACCAAAGAGGAAAATTGATAGGAAATTTCCTAGGTGATGACAAAATCATTGTATTTTATAAATCAGGGGACTATGAATTGACCTCCTTTGAATTGACCAATAGGTACGAAGACAATCAAGTACTCCTGATCGAAAAGTTTGATTCCCAAAAGGTCGTTTCTCTCGTGTACTACGATGGTGGAAGTAAAAATTATTATGTAAAAAGGTTTTTGATCGAGACGAGTACGATGAACAAAAAGTTCAATGTAATTTCAGATCACAAAATGTCCCGATTGATTGTAGTTTCTACCGAAAAACAGCCACAGGTAAAAGTAAATGTGTCCAAAGGAAAAGAAAAAGAAGCGTTGGAATTTGATCTGGACATGCTGATGGATATAAAAGGTTGGAAAGCTATCGGCAACAAACTTACTTCTCATCAGGTACTTGATGTTAAACTGATTGATCAACAGAAAGCAGAGGATAATGAGGAAGGGGAGGAAGATATAGAAGTTGGTTCAACGGTCTCATTTAAACTCAAAAAAGACGACGAAGAACAGTTGGGTTTATTCTAGTAAAAAACACCAATGTTAAAGGCAGGTATTAGAAAAACCTGCCTTTTATCATGCTTTTAATTTTCGGTGATGAAAACAGGTGTGTTTTTAATTTCCTTCCAAAAGAGGATATTTCAATAACAAAGCTGTTAGTTTTTGTTCATTAAAAATCATTAATCTGGCTTTCAATTTCAGTTCTTTTGATATGAAAAAAAATTTCGTTTTGGCATTGTATTTGCCAATTTTTATTAATTAATTTTTGCTGTAAAGCAAGCTGTAAATCTGGTGTTTATAGAATTATTTTAAAGGAATTTGACGGAATTTTTGGTAAAAAATACCAATCGTAAATCTGGTAATCAGGATGAAAATAATCAAAGCAGGTCAATACAATGATTTGGTCAAAAAATATAGAAAAGTTGAACCTATTTCTTTGACTGATCATATCCAATTGAAGGGGGCAAAATCGAAAGACTATGCCAATAAAAGGTTATTGGAAATCAATGTGGGTTTGGAGCCATTTCAAGGAAATCTTTCTGAACGACAAGTAGCCCACCTTATCAAAAGGATCAGTTTTGGAGTGACTACTGCTGAAATCAATCGCTACAGGTCGCAGTCTATTGATCAGATTTTAGATCAGTTTTTACTTCCTGCTGGAAATTCTCCTGAACCAGTAAATAATTACAATAATGTAGGGGAAGGCAAGATCGACCCGGAAGTTCCAGAAGGGGAATCTTTTGTGCTCGCAGCCTTTGATGATGACATAGAAGGAGACAGAATAGTTTCGCTCAAAACCTGGATGATAGGAAGGGTTTTAAACTCCCAGGATACAGCACTAGAAAAAATGATTCTTTTTTGGTGGAATTTTTTACCTATCAAATTATGGGATGTGTTTATATCGAAAATAGGCTACCGCTATTTTAAAATGTTGGAGCGCAATGCTTTTGGTAATTTTAAGACACTTATCCGTGAATTGACTTTGGATCCGGGGATGCTGATTTTCCTTAGTGGGGCATTCAATAACCGAAATTCTCCTGACGAAAATTTTGCCAGAGAATTGCAAGAACTATTTTGTCTTGGAAGAGGAGAGGACTCAGGCTACACAGAAGAAGATATCAGAAATACAGCCAGAGTATTGACCGGCTGGACCATTGATTGGGAAACTGTTCATGAGACCGGAGAGCCACAATCTTATTTCAATCCAGAAGCCCATCATACCGGAGACAAGCAATTTTCAGCTTTTTATGGCAATAGACAAATTCGAGGAAGGGAAGGTGCTGCTGGTGCAGAGGAGTTAGATGAGCTATTGGATATGATTTTTGGCACCCAGGAATGTGCAAGACATTTAGCAAGAAAAATTTATGCGTTTTTTGTCACGACTGAGATTACCAATTTTGCAGAAATCAATGTGATCAGGCCTTTGGCCGATATCATTAGACAAAATGACTACAACATATATCCAGCATTAAGGACCCTTTTGAGGTCAGCACATTTTTATCATGAGCACATTATAGGCGTATCTATTAAAAATCCTTTTGATTTTACATTAGGCTTCTGGAAATCATTTGGAATGGAATTGGCGGCTTCTGCTCAGGAGGAAAGAGAAATGTACGAAGGGGTGCTATGGCAGATGGCGAATATCGGAATGGAGATGGGAGATCCACCGAATGTGGCAGGATGGCCACCGTATTACCAGGTCCCCATGTTGGACAAAATCTGGATCAATACGGATACAATAGCCCGAAGAGTATTTTTGACAGATTCCCTGGTATTTTGGGGGTATCGCCTTTCCAATCGCTCTATTATTACTGCAGATGTAATCAATTTTGTTGAAGGCCTGGGTAATCCAGAAAACCCTAATGATCTGATCAATGATTCTGCTTTGATTTTATTGGGTGTAAATCTAGGGCCTATACAATTTGAACAGGTGAAACAGGTATTGTTGTCCGGTCAGGAGCAAGATTATTATTGGACTGGAGCATGGCTAAGCTACCAAGCCAATAAAAATGACAGAGAAGCAAGAACTGTAGTTTTAAACCGGTTAAACCCGGCCTTTCAAATTCTTTTGCAAATGGCCGAAACCCAATTGATGTAAATTATGAAAAGGAGATCTTTTATAAAGCATGTAGCCCATAGTTTGGCCATCCCTGGACTGTTGGGAGGAATGGGTGCACCGGCCTTTGGCAGGGAAGTAGAGCGCTTACTGAACCTTGCAACCGAAACAGGAAGGGTATTGGTTTTGATTTATCTTGACGGCGGAAATGACGGATTGAATACAGTAGTTCCCTTATCAAATTACAGTGCCCTGCACAGTGTAAGGCCTCATGTGATTCTACCAGAGGATGAACTTCTGGAAATTCCTGATACAGATTTTGCATTTCATCCCGCATTGGAAGATTTGAAATCTTTATACACAGAAAGAAGGCTGCAAGTCATCCATTCTGTAGGCTATCCACAGCAGAACGGCTCGCATTTTAGATCTAAGGATATCTGGATGAGCGGCTCTGATTCAGATCAATTGCTAAATTCCGGGTGGACAGGTCGTTATTTAGAAAACGAGCATCCTGTATTTCCCGAAAATTACCCAAATGAGGAACACCCACATCCACTGGCCATTGAAATAGGACTAGGTGCTTCCATGCTCTTTCAGGGAGAGAAAATCGGCTTCAGTATGGTCATCAACAATGTCAATTCATTTTATGAGCTACTTGAAAATGAAGTGGATGAGGTACCAGATGGACCTGTAGGTGAGAAGATTCATTATATCCGCTTGATGGCCCAACAGTCTCAAAAATATGGGAGAATCGTCAAAGAGGCAGCTGAAAAAGTCACATTTCAGCGACCTTTTCCCGAAACCCGCTTGGGCAATCAAATGAAAATTGTATCCAGATTGATAGCAGGAGGCTTAAATACACCCCTCTATTTGGTAAGATTAGGAGGCTTTGATACCCATGATAATCAGGTAGATGGTGCTGACCATACCGTAGGCCGCCATACCAATAGGTTAAAAGATTTAAATGATTCGATCATGGCTTTTATGAAGGATCTGGAATACCATGGAACTGCAGATCAGGTGATGGGAATGACTTTTTCTGAGTTTGGAAGAAAGATAGTGTCCAATGCCAGTGGGGGAACAGATCATGGAGCTGCTGCACCAATGTTTGTTTTTGGAAATATGTCGGAAGGTACTTATTTGGGTGAGGCTCCAAGAATAACTGGTTCAGAAGTTTACAGAGATAATCTGCCCATGCAATTTGACTTCCGCCAGGTCTACACCTCATTGCTCAGTCAGTGGTTTGAATCTGACTCAAGCATTCCAATGATGTCCAAAAATGTATCCAGAAGGTTCGACCAAGTACCGGTAATCCGAAATACACTGACCAACCCGCTTTCTCCCATGGAGCGCTTGGATATTAGATTCTTTCCCAATCCAGTGATTGATTTTTCTACATTGAGTTTTAATGCCGATGGACCTGTAAAAGTAGACCTGATTGATGTCAATGGCAGGGTCTTGGGTAACTTGCATGATGGAGATGCACCTGGTAGGCCATTTAATTTGATTGTAGACATGTCTACTTACGCACCGGGAAGATATATTATACAGATACTGACCACACAGATAAGAAAAACTGTCCACGTAATTAAGGTTTGATTAAAACTTTTATTTTCAAAGAAATTTAGTTATATTCTCAGGTATAGGAATCATTTTGACCATACCATGAAAAAACTGTTGAAAATCATTTTATCTATTAACGCCTTTATTCTCGATATCCCTGCCATCGCACAAATGCAGGAGAATATTCCAAGACCCTCAGATCCCTTGGATTTATCAGATACCACTACACTGGTGATTTTTATTATCATACCTTTAGTCATATTGCTTGCCTATTTCATCTTTAGAAAAAGAATACAGCGCATAAGACAGGAAAGGATAGATAGACAAAAAGAGGAAGAAAAAAAAGAAAAAGGCTAATTTACTGACTATACCAATTCCCTTAAATCGACAGGAACAACTCTTGAAATACCCGCTTCAATCATGGTTATGCCATAAATAATATCAGTACTTGCCATGGTCCTTTTATTATGGGTAACAATGATAAATTGGGATTCCTTAGAGAAGGTTTGAATGATATTATTGAACTTATCGATATTGGCATCATCCAATGGTGCATCCACTTCATCAAAGATACAGAAGGGGGCAGGTTTTAGTAAGTAAATAGCAAAGAGTAGGGAAGTAGCTGTCAAAGTTTTTTCCCCTCCTGAAAGTTGGTTGATGGTCAATGGCCTTTTACCTTTTGGTTTGGCCATTATTTCAATAGGACTCTCCAAGGGATTCTCTGGATCAACTAATTTCAGATCACAGTCATCCTCGGCAGTAAAAAGAGATCGGAATACTTTCACGAAATTCTCTTTTATTTTGCCAAATGCATCCAAAAATGTTGTCTTGGCCACCTGATCGATCTCCTGAATGGTTTCTATCAGAGAGTTCTTTGCCTTGACCAAATCCTCTTTTTGGTCAGTGATGAATGTATGTCGCTCCTTAATTTCCTCATATGCTTCCATAGCCATGGGGTTAATCGGGCCTATTCGCTCCAACCTTTCTTTGGATTTTGTTACAATATCCCTTATTTCAGATTCGGACATTCCAAAATAAGCCTCGTCCAATTCAGGACTATTTTCCATTAATTGGTCCAGATCAATCTCAAATTCCACGCTAAGCCGTTCCTTTAATCCCGTCATTTTAAGTTTCACCTCATTGACAGATTGTTGCATTTCCTGAATCAGACTGTCCAAGGCTTCTTTCGATTTCTGAAGTAATCTTATTTCCTTGTCTGTTTCATCAATACCGCCCCTGCTAGCATAATATTCTTTTTCCGCCTCGTTGACTCCCCTTTCAATCCCTTCTTTTTCCGAATACAACTCGATCAGCTCATCATCTTTAATTTCATTGTTCTCTAAAAGAGCCTTGATTTCGGAATCGATTCCTCCCAATTCCTGTTGGGATTTCTCTATGCGTTCTTTGGAACTTTCAAAGGCAGATTGTTTGAATTCTATTTCCTGTTGTAGGGAATTTACCCTGTTCAATTGCTGGTGATAACTTATATTTTCTTGGTTAAATACCGAAGATCTTTGACTCAAACTTTCGCTTTCGGTCTGTAATTGGCTATTGATTTCTTCCAATTCCAGTTCCAAATGCTCGAAATCTCCTCTGATTTCCTGCAATTCCGGTAAAATAGCTGCAAGTGAAATCTGTAGATTGTCTATCCTTTCCAGTATATCTTCCCGTTTGTTGGCATTGGAGGAAAGCAGTTCACTGAGCTGTTCTTTTTTTGTTCGTATGGATACATATTCCTGATTGATATCATTGATTTCCTGTTGTTGGCTTTCTATATCAGCCCTGTAGGAAACCTCTTTTAACTTGAGAAGATCACTGACCTTTCCATCCAGATTAGACCTTTTTGTACTCAGTTTTTTATTCAGCTCTTTTATTTCTTTTT
>NZ_SLAP01000019.1 GCF_007126775.1 Cecembia sp.
CGCTCAAATGATACAGAGTTTAAATACCGTCCCAATTCTGATTTTTATTATTTGACCGGTTTTAGAGAGCCAAATGCAGCTTTGATCATTTTGAAAAATCCCCAAATGGTGGATGGTCAAATGGTCGATGAAATCATTTATACCCAACCAAGAGATCCTAGAAAGGAGCAATGGGACGGAGAAAGATTGGGTGTAGCAGGGGTCAGGGAAAAGTTGGGTTTTGAAACAGTATTTCTGAATACTGACTTTTTGAAGCAGCCCAATCTTGATTGGTCCAAAGTAAAACCCATGCTGTCATTCAACATGGGGGAATTCGAAGGTGGTACTTATAATGCTCCCTTGAAGGAGATGGTGGCTACATTTAAGGGCTTTTCTCTGGTGAATGAATCTCCAAGTTCACCCAATTTGGATCAATTGATGAACCAACTCAGGGCAGTCAAAACATCGGAAGAAATTGAGGTAATGAGAAAGGCAGTTGAAATTTCAGGAATAGCTCATATGGAAGCCTTTAGATCAATTCAACCCGGGGTTTCTGAAAGGAGTATACAGGGCGTACATGAATTTGTACATAAGGCGCTAGGGGCAGAAGATATAGGGTATAGCTCCATTGTGGGAGCGGGTAACAACAGCACCATTTTACATTATGTTGAGAATTATAAGACCGATCTTCAGTACGGATTGATCTTGATGGATGTCGGAGCGGAATACAGAGGGTATTCAGGAGATATTACAAGGACTGTACCAGTGAATGGTAAGTTTTCTCCTGAGGAGAAGGCCATTTACGAAATTGTTTTGGAAGCTTTGGAAGTTGGGATCCAGGCCTGTCATCCGGGTTCTGATTTTCAGACAGTAGGAGCCGCTGCCCGAAAGGTCATCGATGAGGGATTGGTTAAATTGGGATTGGTCAATGCTGGAGAGAGGCATCCTTATTTTCCCCACGGTATTGGCCATCATTTAGGACTGGATGTCCATGATAGGGGAGCTTATGGTAAATTGGAGCCTGGGATGATATTGACTGTAGAGCCGGGCATTTATATTCCGGAAGGCAGTCCTGTAGATTCTAAATGGTGGGGTATTGGTGTGAGGATTGAAGATAATATCCTTATTACGGAAACCGGCAATGAAAATTTAAGTGCCTTTGTACCAAAGACAGTGGAGGATATAGAATCCATCATGCAGGAAGAAGGTGTTTTACAAAAGTTGAACCTGGGCAATTGATAGATATACGGATAAGGATGACCAAGGATTGTATATTTCAAGGTACTGAAAGGCATTCAATTCATTAAAAAAAGGCTTTGGGTAAATCCAAAGCCTTTTTTTTAATCTCTTTTCTTTAGATCTCCCCGTTTGATGGACTGAATGAACCTATTCCATGCAAAAGGATCCAAAAGTGTAAATGGTCGGGGTCCATATCGATCTTGTATTTGCATTACCTGACCTTGTTGGAAATAACGCCAGTTTTCATTACCGGAGGCCGGCATTTGCTCTGCATAACGCAATAAGGTCTCGGGGCTTAAATTCCCTCTGCTGTCGATTGCCATTGGGGCTTCATAATTCATGGCCAATACCTGCCGCTTGAATTCATCTTCTGAAGGAAAGGGCATAATCTCAATTTCAGAGAGGGCTATTTCATCCATTTGCATCGTCACGATCAAGCTGATGTCCCCATCAGTATTGGCAGGAACTTTAAAGCTCTGCCTTTTGAGACCAATGAAACTGAAAACAACAGAGTCTCCCTCCAATACAGGCATGGAGAAATAACCATACCTTCCCGAAGTGGTGCCTCTTCCCTTTTTTGGAACATAAATATTAACACCGGGTACTGCATCGGTACTATCGGCATTGAGGACGATTCCAGAAAGTTGTAATACTTTTCTGTCTGTATCCTGAGCTTGGCTATGGTGGCTTCCTAAGAATAAGATAATACCCAAAAACCCGAAAATGATATGTGGAAAATGAATCTTCAAATCTTTTAAATCTGTTAAAATAAGTGTTTTTAGCACTTATAGGTTCTAAATTCGTTATAATATTAGCCTATTTTGGCTTCATTTGTTTAATTTCAAGCAGCTTTTATTCGTTAAAAATACTAAATGCGTCTCAAAAATATAAGTTTAAATTATGGAATGCGGATTTTTAAGGCTTTATCTGAGGAGTCAAGGGTCCGTATTTTACATTTATTGTTGCAGAATAAAGAGCTGAGTATCTCTGATATGGAGCTTATTCTGGATTTTACACAAACCAAAACAAGCCGTCATTTAGGATACCTGAAAAATGCAGGATTGGTGGGTAGCCGCAGGGTAGATCAATGGATTTTTTACTACATACTTGATGAAGCACAAGAAATCATCCAGCAGATTTTTAAATTTATCCAGAAAGATGCCAACCTTCTTCGGGACCAGGAGGTATACCATATATTGCACTCCAATAGAGAGCTGGCAAAAAACAAAATTGAAAACAATCCTTACCGAAAATAATTTTCTCTTTGAAAAAATACCAACACTTGTTTTTCGACCTTGACCATACGCTATGGGATTATGACAAAAACGTTCAGGAATCACTTTCCGAACTTTTTGAAGTCTATCAATTGGTTAATTCAGGCATCCCTAATTCAGGAGAATTTATACAGTCTTTCTATAAAGTCAACTTTAAACTTTGGGCGATGTATGATCTGGAGAAAATTGACAAGAAATCACTCAGAGAAACAAGGTTCAAGTTGATATTTGAAAATGCAGGAGCCGATCCCAATTTGGTTCCTAAGGTGATGGAAGAAGATTTTATGCATAGGACCTCATCCAAACCCTATTTATTGCCCTATACCAAGGAGATTTTGGAATACTTGAAACCAAATTATGGTCTGCACATCATTACTAATGGATTTGATGAAAGTCAAACCAAAAAAATGGAAGCCTCAGGACTGGCTCCTTATTTTGATTTAGTGGTGACATCAGAAACTACGGGCCATAAGAAGCCCGATCCGAGAATTTTTAACTATGCCTTGGATAAATTGGGCATAAAGAATACCGAAACCATGATGATCGGTGACAATCCCAATTCAGATATCCTTGGAGCTATTCAATCCCAGATTGACAACGTATATTTTGATCCCAATGAAAAAGGAATTGAACATCAGCCAACTTATACCATACGGCATTTAAAAGAGCTGGAAGGGATCCTATGACAGAACACTTGTTTTGTTGATCAGAAAGAATTTTTTAGGCGTTGAACTGATTTGAAAGTAGAAAGCCATTCCACCCAAAAATTTTATAAGAGGGGGATAAAAGCAAGGTATGGAAAGGCATTCCAAGGCTTGTTTCTTATATTTGTTTGTCAGAACCAAATAAACTCAAATACTTATGTTGAAAGGATTTTTCAATGTGCCTACCCCGCACAACGAACCCGTGAAAAGTTATGCCCCTGGCTCACCCGAAAGGAAAGAGTTACAGGCTAAATTAAAGGAACTTCGTGCACAAGAGGTTGATGTGCCTATGTATATCGGTGCTGAAGAGGTTAGAACAGGAAAAAAGAAACCCCTTTCCCCTCCTCATGACCACCAACACATCCTTGGATATTTCCATGAAGGGGATGCTTCCCATGTGGAACAGGCCATTAATGCTGCCATGGGTGCAAAATATGCATGGGAACATATGGAATGGGAACAAAGGGCTGCCATATTTCTTAAAGCAGCTGACCTTTTGGCTGGGCCTTACAGGTCAAAAATCAATGCAGCGACCATGCTCGGGCAATCCAAAAATGC
>NZ_SLAP01000189.1 GCF_007126775.1 Cecembia sp.
AACCTAATGCCAACATTGTGATGATGGCCACAACGTCAATCCTAAATATTTCAAATACCATCATGATGACAGTAGCAATGAGAATACCCAGCACAATGATAATCTGAAAGTCTAGTTCCATCGAATTAAATTAGGAATTTTTCTCTAAATTAACGGATGACATAAGTTTTCTTTTGTGCGCTTAGTCACAAATGGATCTTTATTATCATCCCATAAATCAATGATCAACCCATTCTATTTATGCCCACATGTAAATCATTGAAGGAAAAATTATTTTTTTATGCATTCATTTTGAGCCTCATTTTTTTGCTTTTGGGATTTGTACTTTGGTACTGGAAGGATTTCCATTTAGCAGGCCCATTCTGGATATCCTTCCTTGTTTTTTTAGCAATAGGCGTCCGTGTCCATGAGAAACTTCGGGGCTTCACCTATACCATTTCCATTTTTGCTGCCGTGGTAGCAGCTATGCTTTACCCTGCTAATTTTATAGAAATCAGCGGTTACCAATTAAGTGGCTTGATTGTACCGCTTTTGCAAATCATCATGTTTGGCATGGGAACATCAATGAGCCTAAACGACTTCAAAGGAGTTGTCCAAATGCCTAAGGGAGTTTTGATTGGCGTGTTTTGTCAATTTTCCATCATGCCCTTAATCGGATATGTCTTGGCAAAAATCAGTGGTTTTCCACCTGAAATTGCTGCTGGAATGATCCTGATAGGCTCTTCGCCCAGTGGTATGGCCTCTAATGTGATGAGCTACCTGGCCAAAGCCAACTTGGCACTCTCCATCACCATTACAGCAATCACCACCATGTTGGCACCATTCTTAACACCCATTTTGATGGGCTTTTTGGCCGGAGAATTTGTAGAAGTCAATGTATGGAAAATGATGCTGGATATTGTAAAAATAGTCATTATCCCAATCGGAGCAGGTTTATTGTTTAATAAATTCTTCAGTGGCAAATCCAAATGGCTAGATGATGCCATGCCTTTGGTTTCCATGATTGGAATTGCCTTTATCATCGTTATTATCACAGCGGCTGGAAGGGACAGTTTACTGGATATTGGTCTGCTCTTGATCTTCTTTGTTACCCTTCATAACCTTTTTGGGTATTCCTTAGGCTATTGGGCTGCCAAAGTATTTGGAATGCCCGAAAGCGATTGCAGGACCATTGCCCTTGAAGTAGGAATGCAAAATGCTGGCCTTGCATCAGGAATAGCCAAAGAAATGGGCAAAATTGCAACTGTAGGATTGGCACCCGCAGTTTTTGGCCCCTTGATGAATATTTCAGGATCAGTATTGGCTTCCTATTGGCATAGAAAACCAGGTAGGTGATGTATCTGTGCCATTACCTTTTCCCTACTAATTCCAATATAAAAAAACCTTAGTCCCTTTGAACAAAACCTAATTGATCAATTGTATTCTTTCCCCTTTATCCAATATCCTAAGCTCTACTTTCGCTTTGGCTCGCTCTTCCTTATCATGGAATGTACAGTCAATATTGAGTTGCTGACTTCCTGACTTTAGGGTCAATAGGGAAGGATCAATTGGTATTTGGGCCTTTTGCCTAAGGTTTTGATCCAGAACCTGGGCGGTAATTCCACCGGAATAGCGGATAGACTCACCTTTATTGATACGAACAGGTAGCTCCAGGGTAAATCTGTTGTTCAACTCCAAAACAATACCTGAAATGTCAGCAGTCTCTGCAGTGATGATAAAATGCAACGTTTCCTCTTCTACAGGGTTTTCGAAAGTAAAGGAAGTATATAAAGGTTCGCCCGGCTGAAGTACTTTGGCATGATGCTCAAACCTATTGACATGTACCTGATGCAAATCCCATTGGTCAATTCCGGTTTTTATCAGCTGAAATTCATTGTTAATATCCTTCATTTTCTCCTTTTGACCTTCAGTCAAAACATTGGACATCCGTACCTTTTCCCAATCTGCAATGCTTTGGAAAATGGCATTCAATTGCCCATTGTTTTGTAAAGCTTCATCCCGGACGACAAAGGCATAGCCCGCATCAAATGCTGCTGAGCGGGCCAACATCCATTCCATGTCTTCTATTGGGGTATTGTTACGCATGCTGAACCAGCCCAACATGCCCGGCATCATGTTCCTTTGGAAATAAGCTTGGTTTTTCAGCCTGTACTCCGTCTGACTCTCTCTAAATCCTGCGTACCAAGGTTCGCCCCAGTTCATCCTGGAATAAATATGCCAGAAATAATGCGTGGTCCTGCTGGCATCGGTTATCAAGTGTGAGCGAATGTCATCATTGAGGTGCTCCCACCAAGTAGTGGTAAAAAGGATTTCGCCATAATTACCCATGCCCGTAGAGCGATTTCCTTCCAGGCCATCGAAGGATATCTGCCTCAAGCCGGCATGATTGAACAAATCAGCCAATGTCTGGGCAATTTCAATGGACAATTCAGTATTGGAAAGGAAAACTTTGTAGGCATGGTCGGCAAGCTTGCTTACCTGAGAACCCACAGTATGGCTTGACCTTTGGGTTCCCCAAGCCCCCCTTTCACAATCCAGGAGTTTCCAAGGTTCTTCTGAAGAAACTGAACCATAGCGGATCAATTCAGAACCGATCATGACTGTCTTGAGGCTATTGTTCTTAAACTGATCAAAAAATTCAGGTGCCGAAATATGGATTTCTTTTTGTTCCCCATTGATGGCATTTTCCAAAAATCCATAGCCCACTATCCCCAACCTGGGATCCGGAATGGGCGTTACATAGGGATCATTGGTGGTAATGAAATTGGAAAGGGTATGTACACCCACATGAATCCCTTCTTGAGCAGCCTTTTCCACACAGGCCTTCATGCCATCCCAACCATTGGGAAAATCACTTTCTTTCAACTCGAAATGCCCCCAATTTTTAAAAGGATCAGAATGGTACAAGTATTTGAGTCCTGCCTTTAGGGTATAGGCAATGGCCTGTTCAATATTAGCTTCTGAAAAATCGTAAATCAGATAGGCCGAGGATGCCTCCTTTGACATTTTAGCCCAAAGCCCGTTCATTTGGGGGTGGGGAAGTCCTTCTTCCACTTCAATTTTACCAATATACTCCAGTGCTTCTTCCACGGCAGAACCGTAAATAGCTATTTTAGAGCCAATTATCCCCCCATCATCATAAACAGGTGAAATGAAATAATCATGGTTCAAATTGGCAACAGACCTTTCTTTCAGCCTGTTGCGCGTATAAGCCTGGAGGGTACTGCCAAAAACCTCCGGCTTGGCTGCTTCAATCCGGTAGAGGGTTTCTCTTTTGTTTTCCTCACTTAAATCGGAATAATCTTCCTGCTCAAAAATATCGAACTGTGGGGTGGTATCATTGTCTAGCCAGGGAAAGCCGCCCAAGGTTTTGGGATTGAGGGCCTGTATGCCTAGGGCGAATTCCTCCCCACGGACAACACCCACCGTCTCTCCAATGATTTTGTTGATGCTGGTTGGAATTGGTCCCCAGACTATGAGTTCAATTTCCCCAAATCCTTTGGCTGCCATGATCTCAAAAGTGAGGTGGGAGGCTTTTTCTTCATATTGCAAGGTCAATTCCATATTCTTTGGAAAACCCAATACCAATTGCCCACCCTCAAGCCAGGCAGTAACAGGCAGTAAATATTCATCCCCTGATTTTATCTGAATCAAAGGGGAAGGCGCAGCCATGTGCAGATAGTTTTCTTGGGATTTTTTATCTATCAACCCGATGATGTGCCCCTTTTGATCCAATGAAAAACTCAATTGATCCGTTTGCAATTCAAGTAGGGCTTTTTCTTGACCACAGGAATAAAATAGCAATAGAAGGCCAACAAAAAAGAAAGATAATCTTTGTAACATAGTATACTTGTTTAACATAGCGTTTGATCCGCGTAAAAAGATAACTTACAGCTTTATGCTTTTTAAATTTCGAATTATCAGCTCGAAAATATAGATTTTTTTCAATTCTATCATGAAATGTGCGTAGTAATCAGACATTCAACAAAACTTTGTTTGGATATGGAGGAAGGAGTAATTTGCAATATACCCTTACTGATTCAGCTTCCGGTTTTCAAGTGTACCATTGACAGGTTTAAAAACCGTTTCACCGATCTCTCATTGGCACCCACAAACAAATTCGTTACAAATTTGCTTTTCTATGCATGAAGATTATGTTATTTCTCATACTGATCACATTCCCTATGAATTCATTCATGAATCCTGCCCCTTTGGTATTTGATTTTGGTCCTGAAAAAGATTTTGGCCGTTGGTCAATCATTAATGATGGGGTGATGGGAGGCCTGTCCAGTTCTAAAGCTATTTTGGATGGTGATGCAGTTTTATTTACTGGAACTGTTTCCCTCAAAAACAATGGTGGCTTTGTCTCTCTTCGCAGCGCCATGGGTAAATATGATCTTTCTGAATATACCCATTGTGAGATCCGTTTCAAATCAGATACCGATCGAAAGTTTGAACTGCTGATCGAAAAAGACACTCCTTTTTACTTGCCCAAATTCAGGGTAAAATTCGGTGGAAAAACCCAAGATTGGAAAACGCTCACCATCCCTCTTGAGGCTTTGGAAATCAGCAGGATGGGCAATACCATACAAGAGGGCATAGATACCCAAGACCTGAAAGGTATTCAGCGGATTGGATTTATTTTGGCTGACAAGCAGGAGGGGAGCTTTCAGTTGTGGATTGATTATCTAAAGTTTTATTGATAAAGGAAGCTTTTGGACTACACAAAATACCTTTCATGAACTACTACTTTACCACAGTCCGCGGTATGGCTGCAGGCAATCGGCTCAGCATTTCATTGTTTAATAATTGCGTGCTGTTGGTAAAACTGGACACATTGATCACATTATTATTTTGTCGACCAATGAGTACCACCTCATCCCCCAATTGCGCCTCTTTGATATGGGTGATGTCCACCATGAACAAATTCATATTGATCAGCCCAACGATCGGGGCCTTTTTGCCATGGATAAGTACCTGTCCTCTGTTGGAAAGTGCTCGGGGATAGCCATTAGAATAACCCAATGGCATTACAGCTATGGTCATTTTGTGTGTCGCCTGAAAAGATGTACCGTAGCCTATAAATTCTCCCTGCTCCACATCCCGGATATCCATGATATCGGTCTTCCATGTGAATATCCGCTTGAGTGAGGCATCCGCCTTTTTGTTGGTTTCATGCAGATGTGCGAAATAAATATCGGGACTTGGCCAAAATCCATATTGGGCTACGCCGATTCTTACCATATCGTAAACGGTATCCTGCATGGCCAAAGCAGCCGCAGAACAAGCAATATGACGGATATTCGGCATTATTTTTTTGTCCCGACATTGCTTCAAAAAGGCTTTGTACCGCTTATGCTGCATATCAATTTTAAATTGATTAGAAACAGACTCGGCTCCTCCGAAGTGGGTGCAAAGGCCTTCAAAAATGATGTGTTCTTGATGCTTTTTAAGAAAATTAAGGACTTTGAGAAAATCTTTCTGCGGTAAACCTGTTCTATTTGCACCTGTTTCCACTTCAATATGTACTTTGGCCGGCTTACCCACTTTTTTAGCTGCGGCCAAAGTCTTTGGCAATCGTTCATAATTGTAAACAAAAAATTCAATGTTATTTTCAATTGCCCAGGGGATATCCTCCTCATAAATGATTCCCATGATCATAATCCTACTGTTGCCAGAACAAACTCGCAATACTTCTTCCGCCTCAAAACTTGAGGCAACGGAAAAATGTTGGATACCGCATTTTTCCGCCATAGGAACAAATGTCCGGATGCCATGTCCATAGGCATTTGCTTTCACGACAGATGAAACAATCGCTTTGTCACCGATTTTCTTTTTGATAAAATTGATATTGTTTTTATAAGCAGATTGTTTCAGTTCAATCCGCGAGGAATGTTTTACCATGATTTTTTTCTTTCGATCCAAGTATAAGCACGTCCCCAACTTTCCTTGGCTAATTTTTCTATTTGTTTGACTTCTTTGGCCGGAACGTTTTTCATTTTGCCTGCTGCTTCCAAATTGTTGTAATGGAAAGCATAGATTCTGGCAGCAAATTCATACAATGGGAGGGAAGATTCTCCATAGACCTCTCCATTTCCAAATACAGATGGTTTGATACCCTGTCCCCAGTCCTGACGCCCCTCATTATTGGGATTCAAAAAATAGGCCCTGTAGATGCCCTTTAGATCCAAATCTACGCGCAGCAACGAAACAGCATGAAAGCCAAGCATGTCTCCTTTGGCACTGGTAATAAAGATTCCTACAGGGTTTGGATAAATCAATCTGTGACCTCCATTATAGCTTGGATGTGCCATGGCGTAAAAAACCCTTATAAAACCATCAAAATCCACTATGGCATTACTCAAATAGTCATATGCAGAAGCAAAACCTATTTGGATCCATTGTCCGTAAAGGGCTGGGTTTACCCACTTATGCGGATCTTCCCCTCTTCCGGAAGCCCGTAGCATCATTTCATTGTAAATTTTATCCAGCATGGGTACCAGCGTCACGGAAACAGCATCTAGATTATGATCCAGGTTTTGAACCAATCCCAACCCTACTTCAGATGATTTGATTTCCTGTGCCTCAAAGCGAAAAGTAAGGTCATTATGGGTAGCAGCAGTCTGAACCATATGAATCAATTTTGCGGGAGCATGTTGACTCCACATGCTGATGCCTCTAGCACTCTGACAGGTAGGGTTATTCCCCTGGCCAATTCCAAGCGGTTGTCCCAAAACCCTAAAAAGCGCACCCATTAAATACTGCAAGGCATTTACTTTTTCGTGGGGTGTTCTGGTAGATTTCAATATCCTTTCCTCTACTTCAGGATGAATTTTGATTGCCAACATATTGGCCAATCCAGAGCGCACTGCCTCTCTTGAAAAAATACCCGATTCCAACATTTTGGCAAGGCCATAAATACATTGCGCATTGTAAGGATGTATTGTTTTAAGGATCAGGTTTGCAATGAATTCTTGGAATTCTTTCCATCTGGCTGTTCCTGCTTCACTCAAACCTAAGCATAAAGGAACCAATTCTTTATGGTCTTGCCCTGTAAGAAAGAGTACCAAGACTGCGTGGTATTGGCTGACCAAGCCAAAACTTAACATGACACGGCTCATTTCTTTACATTCTTCCTTTAATTGACTTTTAGTCAATTTATTTAGTGATAATCCATATTCCCGGAAGTCTTTATTCAGTGTTCTTAGGGTAGGTCTGTAGATAGATCTTTGAAACCGCAAAAGTTTTGCATCCAGTTCATTTTTTGGATCCAAATCAATTTTTTCCTTGATCAGGGCTATAATTTTCCTCTGCTTTTCGGTAACGACAGGTCGCTGTTCACAGATCAAAGTAAGCTCTTCCACCAGTTTTTCTTTGACATTGTTAAGGGCAGTTTTTTCTGAAATGAATTTGAACAAAGTATGTACTTTTTTCAATTCATGCTCCCCCATCACTAACCTTGTCTCCTCTAAAGGTTCATTGAAAACAAATTCCAAATTGGCCACAATGACCTCTTGTATATAATTTTCAGCATCTCCAGATCCTAATCGATTATTTTGAATTTCATCTTTTGCCATTGCCAATAAACGCAATTCGCTCAATATTTCAATGGTAGAATTGGGATGGCCACTTTTGAGGGTACCATTTACCAGCCCCGCTACCAATTTACTGGGATCTGCCCAAGCAGAGCCTTCGAAAATGCCTGCATCCGTCAGTTCGGCAATATGTTGATAGACAAACTCAAGACCTTCAGGATTATCAATCAGCAAATCAATCTGCCCCATTAACCTTCGCGCCTTTTCAGGCTTAGTTAGTGTTGTGGCCTGACTGAATTCTTTGTATTGCTCTTCGAAATTTTGATATGTTTTGTCTGTTAGCACTTGATTATGCATGAAGGAGGAAAATTTTGGATCTGTTATATAGATTTCTTTTATGGGCTGAAAGTAAATAAAACCTTTCAGGGTGAAAGGCTTTATTCATTTCAAATTTTAATTTGAGATATCAATGGTAGAAATCTACATTTTCATAATGCAGCAGTAACTCCGTCATTCTATCCGAATCTTCCCCTTTGAAGTTTACCGTACCAAAATGATTTCCAAATCCTTCTCTGCTGTTGATCTTTTGATTAGTGTAAGGTGGAATCAGATTATGGTCAAGAAAGTAGGATTCTTCCTTCAATTCTTCCGGAATTTCCAATTTGTTGATTACATCTTTTTGCGGATAAATCATGACATTGCCATAAAAGTTCTTAGGCCTGGCATCCATAGTAGGTAAAATTTCTTTCAACTCCTCTTCACTTAGACTTGGGTCATGACAAAGAACAAAGGCTCCTAAAGCATCAAAATCATAAGCCTTACCTGCTAATTCTAAAATATGACCTCCCGGAATTCTGCAGGCCACTTCCCCAAAACTCAATTCATCATTTTCAGTAAGAAACCATTCTGGATGAATCATACCATATTCAATACCAAATAAGTCCACCAGTTTCTGCATTTCTTTCATGATCTTTTCCCGCTTTGAATGAAGATAATTTCCTTCAGGGATAAAGTTGGAATAGCCCAATTTTACATATTCTGTAATATTCAGAAAACGGATTTTACCTCCATGAATAAAAGCTTCACAGGAAAACTCCGTGCCAGGTAAATGGCTTTCCGCCAAACATGGAAAATCACTGTCTTCACATTTATCTTCAATGTCCTGCATGGATTTCAGCAAGCGGTGCCCCACTGTGCCAGCCGAAGCAAAGGGCTTGATATGTACCCAGCTATCCTTTTCACCGTCTATTTGTAAGTTGGCCTGATTCAATCTTCTCATGAAGTTTTTAACACCTTCTTTGTTATGTACTTCCTCAAAAAGTCCTACTCTCAAGCCCCCTATCAGTGCTTTTCTTTTCATCATCGCCTTATTTCTGAACAAAAAAGCCCTGTTCAGAACCCGGGGATCTCCCCTGTAAATGGAATTGAGTGCGCCGGCCCATTCCACTGTCTCTTCAAATAGTGGAACCGCCACATCTACCTCAAAAGGTTTCAGTTTTTCATACAAATCCAAAGAATTGGATGTGTCACTCCACTCATCAAATTGGTAGCTAACAAAAGGAACATTATTTTCTTTTGCATATTCCTCAAAATCGGGAAAAGAAACTACCACATAAGGTTTATTGAGCTTTTGCATACTTTCGATTACAGGCAAACTCCAACCCATCAATGCAAAACATTTTGCCATAATTATAAATTTATTTAGTTATAAATAATTTGTACCTAGGTAATATATTAAAAATGAATACAAATACAAGTTTTTGCCATATTAATTAAAAATTAAATTCAATTTTTATTTTAAAACCAATTACCCTTATCTGGTTTTGGGCAGACCAATACCTGATTGTTAATGGGATAGACCTAAAGTTCATGTGGTTTCTGACATTTGGACAAAAAAATATGGGTGCAATTTTATTTGCACCCATATTCAGGGATTGTGGTAGTCAAATAAATTCAATACGGAATATTTCCGCAACAAGGATTTTTATTTTGGTAGTAACACGCTATCAATTACATGAACAACTCCGTTACTTCCAGAGAGGTCTGCAGCTACTACAGTAGCATCATTGATCATTACTTTACCATCTTTAATTGATACTGTCAGTTCCTGTCCTTGAAGGGTGGTAACTACCTGCCCATCTGACAAATCACCTGACAATACATTACCTGCCACCACATGATAAGTAAGGACGGCAGTCAGCTGATCTTTATTTTCTTCCAGCAAAAGACTCTCTACAGTGCCGTCAGGCAATGCACTGAAAGCTGCGTTGGTTGGTGCAAAAACCGTAAAAGGACCATCACCACTCAATGTCTCTACCAGACCTGCTGCTGATACTGCTGCTACTAATGTGGTATGGTCCGGGGATCCCACAGCAATATCTACCACTGTATTCGGAGCTTCTTCCACTACTACTTCTTCAATTTCTTCTACCTCAGTAGTTTCTGTAGATTTGTTGTCGCAACTCAGTGCGAAAACTGTCAAACCGCTAATTGCGGCAAGGGATAAAATTTTGGTGAATTTCATTTGATTAAATGTTTTGATGTTGGTTACCAATCATTAACAAGCAATGCACAAGAAAGTTTAAATGCATTCCAATTAATTGGCATCAGTTAAAATCGAAGTAGGCATTTCAATTAAAAAATAAATACTTTTGTAAGGCTATACCACTATTGATGCCAAAAGGAAAAAAAGCGCAGAACCCTTACAAATCTGTTCTTCATTTGAGGAACAAGCATAGGGAGCAGTATGATTTCGATTTATTGATCCGTGCATTACCGGATTTAAAAGCTTTTGTGATTACCAATAAATTTGGGGATACTAGCATAGATTTTTTTGATCCAAAAGCTGTTTTAGCGCTCAACAAAGCCCTTTTGAAGCAATATTATAGGATTGATTACTGGTCAATCCCTGAAAATTACCTTTGTCCGCCCATCCCGGGTAGGGCAGATTACATCCATTATGTGGCTGATTTACTTGCTGAACAGCCCGATCATTTCCAAAATCCTGTAAAATGCCTGGACATAGGGGTAGGAGCTAATTGCATCTATCCCATCATCGGACATCAGGAGTATGGTTGGACTTTTGTTGGCACTGACATTGATCTAAACGCCATTGCGGCTGCCAATACACTCATTAGCAAAAATCCCCAATTGAAAGGTCATATAACCTTAAGGTACCAAAGTAATTCTAAAAATTTTTTCGCAGGAATCATTCAGCGTGATGAGATTTTTGACCTAAGTATCTGTAATCCTCCTTTTCATGCTTCGGCCAAAGAGGCGCATGAAAGTGCCAGACGAAAACTGTGCAACCTTAAAGGTGAAAAGGTAGAAAAAACCGTATTGAATTTTGGTGGAAGGCGCAATGAACTTTGGTATCCTGGAGGAGAGCTTAAGTTTTTGAGCAATATGATTTACGAAAGCAGAAAATTCAGCAAGCAGTGCCGTTGGTTTACCAGCTTGGTATCCAAGAAGGAAAACCTGGACAAACTTTATAATACGCTTGATGCTGTCGATGCCAAAAGCATCAAAACCCTTGAAATGGGGCAGGGGAATAAGATCAGCAGGATTTTGGCATGGAGTTTCATTAGGTAGTTGATTTTTTTCTGAAATCTATGATCCTACGGAAATTAAGGATTCTTGATGGAGGTGCCTTTGCTATTAATATGCGACCCATTCAGGGTCGGGGTGTGGGATCCTTAATGCATTTTCTATAAATATATGACCCATTCTGGGTCAATGGGTTTCGAATTCAATTTTTGATTATGTATAAAACAAGCAAATCCTAAATCCGGAATCTCAAATTAACCCGAAGGGTTAACATATTTATAGCAAGCAATATCGGTTAAATGTTCCCCACCGACCCCGAAGGGTGTCGAATATTTTATCTTAAAAACTTCACTTGTCTTCAATCCAATTGAACAAATATTCATCTTTATGTTCAATCTGGAATTTTTTCATAAACTCCTTATACTCTTGTTTGAAGGTCTTTTTTTTATGATGCTCTTTTTGATTCTTGACATAAGCAATTACCCTGTCCAATGCCGAATGGGAATAAGAAAAAGCACCATACCCATCCTGCCATTTGAACTGGTATGGACAAAATTTCTTTTCATTTATAAATTTATTGGATGCCTTTTTTACCTCCATCACCAAATCGGACAAGCAACAAGAAGGTTTTAGGCCAATCAAAATATGAATGTGATCAGGCATGCCGTTTATAGCCAATAATTTTTGATCTTTATTTTGAATAATTCCTGTTATGTATTTGTACAATTCGTCTTCCCATGATTTTTGGATAAGTGAATTTCTTCCTTGGACTGCAAAGACAAGTTGAATGTAGATCTGTGAAAAAGTACCAGCCATGTTTCAAAAATTTAAGGTTATTAAAGTCTGATTTAGAGTATCCAAAATCAAAATTCAATATAAAAAATGAATGGTTTTTGAACAATTGGATAGGGAAATGGAGGTCAATTTATCCGATTAATTTTAAGTTTGACCCATTCTTGGTCGGTGAGCCAACTGTCAAGAACGTTGTTATAAATATGCGACCCCTTCAGGGTCGGGGTGCGGGGTTATTGACCGCTTTGCTATAAATATATGACCCATTCTGGGTCAAATGGGACACTATATCGTCATTGTGATGCAACAAATCTGCGACCTAATATGGGTCATGGCGAGGGGTATTGATCCATTGCGATAATTATATGGGCCTATTTCGGAAAATGGGCTTCGAATTCAATTATCAATTACTTAAATAAAAAACACATCCTTAATCTGGGATCTCTAATTTACCCGAAGGGAGGGCTGCCAGGTGTAGGGGAGGATTTATAGAAAAGATTTGGATTCATGAACCGATCGACCCCGAAGGGTGTCGTATATTTATAGCAAACAATATCGGTTAAATGTTCCCCACCGACCCCGAAGGGCGTCGAATAATATTACGGAAAAGGTACGACCCCTTCAGGGTCGGGGTGCGGGGGTATTGACCGCTTTTCTATAAATATATGACCCATTCTGGGTCAAATGGGTTTCGAATTCAATTATCACTTATGTAAATAAGAAACACACCCTAAATCCGGAATTTCTAATTAACCCGAAGGGTTAACATATTTATAGCAATATCGATTAAATCTTACCCATCGACCCCGAAGGGTGTCGAATAATATTACGGAATATATGCGACCCCTTCAGGGTCGGGGTGCGGGATGATTGACCGCTTTCCTATAAATATATGACCCATTCTGGGTCAATGGGTCCTAAATCATTATCATAATTCTATAAAAATGCGACCCATTCTGGGTCGATTCTTTGCTACATAAAATTTTAAAAATCAAATACATTAGCCTTCCAACCCCTTTGCCTTGCAAATACCCGCTTCCCGTACTATATTCATTAGCTAAACATTGATATACCTTTTTTAGATAGCATGGCTTTTAATGAAAACTCGAGGGTGAAGATCCCTGCAATTTTACACCTGATGCGCTTGGGCTATTCCTATATCCCTCTATCCCAACAGCATCGCAGGGAAGAGTCCAATGTCTTTGAGGATAATTTGGAATATAAAGATGGTATTGTGGAACCTAAACCGTCACCAGTGGCTGAGCAAAGTCGAAGCCATAACTGAGTCACAACCTTGTTAAAACCAATGCCCATGAAACCAAAAGACATTTTACTTTTCCGAAATAATGATCAAACAGTCAATGTATCGGTAATTTTCCAAAATGGCACTTTTTGGCTGACCCAAAAGTCCATGGCAGAACTCTTTGGAGTAAATGTACCCGCCGTAAGTAAACATCTGAAGAATATATTTGAAACAAAGGAATTGGATGAGGATTCAGTTATTTCCATTTTGGAAACAACTGCCTCAGATGGCAAAAACTATTCAACCAAATTCTACCGCTTAGAAGCAATTCTCGCTGTAGGTTACCGGGTCAATTCAGTACAAGCCGCAGAT
>NZ_SLAP01000154.1 GCF_007126775.1 Cecembia sp.
AAAACAAATTATAATATTTATAAACCAATAATTTCGGTTTCATTTACCTGAAAAACTGTAAACTTCGGTTTTGACAATAAAATGTT
This sequence comes from Cecembia sp., assembly GCF_007126775.1. Taxonomy (GTDB): domain Bacteria; phylum Bacteroidota; class Bacteroidia; order Cytophagales; family Cyclobacteriaceae; genus Cecembia. The sequence goes on from NZ_SLAP01000154.1 coordinate 87, forward strand.
TTGACCAATAAAAAAAAGCATATCAGGACATTCCTCAATACAATACTTCTTCCTTGGTACTGTCCAATTTGGAAAATCTGGAATAATTACTGACAAATTCAGGAACCAGTTTTTTGAGTTGCCTGACTACTTCAAACTCATCCTGAAATCCTATAATATTGTGGAATTCTCCAATGTTGTCATGGATCATTTCGTATTCCGAGGCCTTTACCTTGGCAATTTTAATCTTCGGGTGGTGGGTTGCTGTCACTTCTTCGTCTTTATTCAACAACTCTTCATACAATTTCTCCCCTGCCCTCAAGCCGGTAAATTCAATTTTGATATCTTCATTGAGCTTTTTACCGCTCAGCGCAATCATTTTCTTTGCAAGATCCACGATTTTAACAGGCTCACCCATGTCAAAAACATAAATTTCACCCCCATTGCCCATGACACCGGCCTCTAAAACCAACTGACAGGCTTCCGGAATGGTCATGAAATAACGGGTGATTTCGGGATGGGTAACTGTAAGCGGCCCCCCTTCCATAATTTGCTTTCTGAACAATGGAATCACTGAACCATTGGAACCCAATACATTTCCGAAACGGGTAGTAATAAAGCGGGTATGGCCTTCCATCTCTTGCATACTCAAATGGTAATCCAAAGATTGCACATACATTTCTGCAAGGCGCTTGCTCGCTCCCATGACATTGGTTGGATTGACAGCTTTGTCTGTGCTGACCATTACAAATTTTTCCGCACCATAAGCCGCAGAAAGATCAGCCAGGATTTTGGTACCCAATACATTACACTGAATCGCCTCTTCAGGATAGGCTTCCATCATGGGCACATGCTTATAGGCAGCAGCATGGAAAACCAGTTGAGGTCTAAACTGATTGAAAATTTCCCGCATACGGTCCTTGTTACGGATATCTGCAATCAGGTATTCTATTTTGGCCCCCTGGGGATGGTTTTTAATTTCCTGTTGCAGGTCGTAAAGTGCAGACTCTGCCTGGTCCAAAACAATCAAATGCTTTGGCCTGCATTTCAACAATTGCCTGCTCAGTTCGGAGCCAATGGAACCCGCCGCGCCGGTTACCATGACCACTTTTCCTTTGATGTCTGCAGCAACACTGTTTTTATCCAAAAGAATCTCTTCCCTGCTCAACAGGTCCTCTATCCTTACTTCCCTGATATCTTTTGTCTGCAAACCAACATTGAACCATTCTTCCGCTGGCGGGATGGTTTTGCTGGGAATTCCCAAAGCCAAACAAGTATCTACAATTTCTCTTCTGCGCTGCGGTGTCAGTGTGTTGATGGCTATGACCACCTCCTGTACCCCTAACTTTTCAACGGCATATTTCAAACCGTTTATTCCCAAAAATATTTTCTTTCCATGAAGCACCATTTTGGACTTCACAGGATCATCATCGATAAAAGCTACCGGCTGCCATTGAGAGCTTCCGTGTCCTGAAAGGGTCTGATAAGTCAAAATACCTGCCTGACCTGCACCATAAATGGCGACTTTTTTTGCAGTCCCTTTATTGCGGGTAAAGATGGCATACTGATAAGCCTCCTTGACCAAAAGCCTGTATCCTATCAATAAAGGGAAAGCGAGTAAAGATGCAATCAGGCCAACGGAAAAAGGTAAAAAGAAACCCGCATCCAACCACATAACATAGGTATTGGATGTCTTGATCAAAGCAAGCAGCACATGGGCCATACCCAACATCTTCATCATATTGACCAAATCTCCGCTATGGGTATGCCTTACAATCCCTACATAGGAATGGGTCATCAGCATGGATACTACTGCCAAAAGCGTGAATACCAAAACCGCAGGTAGGATGTCAAAGCGGTCCACTTGATCCAGATTAAAATTAAAGCGGATGAAGAAGGCAAAAAAAGCCGCGTGGAAAACAATAATTGCATCCACCATTACGATCAACCACCTTGGAACAATTCTTAAATTTCTAAAAAACTCCATATTTAATTTTTAAAAGCAATAAAATTTCAATAGAAAATCATTCCTTACTTTAAACAAATATTAGACCAAATTAATAAAGGAATGGGAAAAACTTCAAGCCAGAAGCAGTTTTATTTTCAATTTCATAAAAAAACAGTGATTAAGCCACTTTGGTAAACACAGGACTGGCAAGTTTATTGCCCAACCATTTCGCGCCATCAGGCACATCGTGAAGCACTACACTTCCTGCACCTATGGTACACCATTTGCCAATCTTGACTCCGGGAAGTACGGTAGAATTTGCCCCTACCAATGTACCTTCTCCCACATGCACATCTCCGCAAAGGGTGACCTGAGGGGCAATATGCGCAAAATCCCCAATCTCACAGTCATGGTCTATGGATGCCCCTGTGTTGATGATCACGTGGTCACCGATGAGCGAACTTACTTTTACAATTGCGCCCTCCATAACTACACATCCTGAACCCATATTGGCTCTTTTCGAAAAAATTGCGGTTTCATGGATAATATTTCCAAACCTGACTTTTCCCTGAAGCCTTTGTGCTACCCTTTGTCTGATGCCATTGTCTCCAATCGCAATAATAAGGTCACTTTTAAAGAAATAATTGGGGGGGATAGGTCCCAAAACCGGGTACCCTAGTAATGTTCTGACTCTGGGATTATCATCAAAAATACCATGGATTTTTTCGTATCCGTCTATCAGATCAATGATCGCCCGGCCATGCCCCGAAGCTCCGTAAATGTACATAATCAGTTAAAAATTTGTTGGTGATTCAATTTGTTTGGGTCTTAGCTACACCCAAATAGGAAAAAAATTTATCAAAAAAACAAAGTTTTGCGCAAAAAAGATTTTGGGCCTAAAAACGCCAATAAGGGGCTTTTTTTAGTTAAAAAACAAAATATTATATACAATTGTCCTATGTCTGTATTTTTTACGCTTTGAAATTTTTTAAAAAAAAATTAAAAATTTTTTGCCCTAAATAAAAAATACCTGTTTCAGGGAGGATTTCTGCCCAAAACAGGTACTTTATCAGGAGCCAGGTCAATAGCTATGCCTTGAGCTTACCTGCCGGAGGCAGGATTGTCGAAGGGTAGATAGGGTTCATGGTTCAGAGTTCAGGGTTCATGGTTCAGAAGTTCAGAAGTTCAGGGTTCAGGGTTCAGAAGTTCAGAAGTTCAGGGTTCAGGAGTTCAGGGTTCAATGTTCAGGGTTAGAACCATTAAGAGTTAAGGGTTTTAAGAATTTCATTAAGAAGGGTTTTGCAAAAGCCTAAATGCTACCATTGACAGATTACCGGACTCGTCACCCTGAGATTTTAAAATTTTGCATTTACAGTTATTGAAACGTCATGCTGAGCGGAGCTTGCGGAGTCGAAGCATCTCCTAAACTTTGGGAGACCCTTCGCTTCACTCAGGGTGACGGTTACTGTAGTCTGTCAATGGTAGTTTTTAAAATTTGACATTTACAGAAAGGTAATGACATTCCGTACCGTCATCCTGAATCCGAGGAACGAGGATGAAGGATCCCCCATATTTTGGGAGACCCTTCCTTCGTCAGGGTGACGGTTACTCTTATCCGTCATGCTGAGCGTAGCTTGCGGAGTCGAAGCATCTCCCATATGATAGGAGACCCCCCGAAAGCATCGGGGCAGGCTTTCGCTTCACTCAGGGTGACGGTTCCAGTAATCTGTC
>NZ_SLAP01000181.1 GCF_007126775.1 Cecembia sp.
CAAACCCTTGGAGGGTTTATTTAAAATTTTTAAATTTAGTTGAGCTTTTTAAGATATGGCAAAACCAAAAACAACTTTTGAGGCAGAGCGCTTTTATCATATTTGGACAAATGCAAATGGGTTTGAAAATTTGTTTAATGAATCAAAAAATTACTATTTTTTTCTTGATCGATATAGGACTTATCTTTCTGATTTGGTAGATACATATGCTTATTGTCTGATGCCCAATCACCTTCACTTAATGATAAAAACAAAAGATGAAAAATTGACATTCAATTTTTATAAAAATAATGCAGAATCAACAAAAAGTGATTTTAACTTTTCAAATACAATAAGTAACCAGTTCTCAAAGCTATTCAATTCTTATACTCAAAGCTTTAATAAACTATATCAGAGAAAAGGCAGCTTATTTATTCCCAATTTTAATAGAAAAGCTATCACTAATGATGCTTATTTTACTTGGTTGGTGTTGTATATCCATAAGAATCCGGTCCACCATGGTTTTTGTCAGCATCTGGAACAATGGAAATTTTCTTCATATAGAACATTTTTAGAACAGGGAGCAACAAAAATAAAAAGAGGCGATGTATTGGATTGGTTTGGAGGAAGATCCGAGTTTATCAAATTCCATAAACTAAATTTAAACCAAGAAATAATTAATAACTTAGAATGATTGTCAACCCTCCAAGGGTTCCAAACCCTTGGAGGGTTTTATTCAGCTTAATCCAAAAACCTCCAGTTACTTTTAAAATCTTTTGGAATATCTCCCTTCATCCTTGCCCGGAGTAGTTCTATTGGGGTATAGTTTTGGGTGATGAAATAATCATGGAATTCCTTTTCGGTCATTTTACCGCCTTCGACCATTTCTTTTCTCAAACCATATACCTGCAGTCCTCCGATCATGTAGGCCAATTGGTACAATGGACCATATCGGCCTTCAAAGGACCTTCGTACTTCAGCCTCTGCATTGGCCCGCTCATGCCCAACGGCATCCACCAGGTAATCAATACACTGCTGAGGTGTCCAGCTGCCCAAATGGTAATTGAGCGAAAAAACGATTCTTGCAGCCCTGTGCATTCTCCAAAAAAGCATCCCGATTCTGTCTTCTGCATTTCTTGGAAAATTTTTATCCCAAAGGTTGAATTCCCAATACAAGGTCCAGCCTTCTACCCAAAACGGGGTATTGAAAACCCGGCGGTGGGGGAAATGCCTCTGATTCATGAATTGTTGTAAGTGGTGTCCAGGAATCAGTTCATGTTGTACAGTTGCCCTTGAAAAATGCGGGTTGTTACCACGCATGCTCATCATTTTTTCCTCATGGGTCATGGTGGAGGTTGGATAAGAAATGATGATGGTTTCCCCGCCTAGGAAGAAAGGGCTTACCTTCTGCCTTTCCGCGGACATCATGGTCGTCCTCCAGGTTTCCTTGGCCATATCAGGGATGGTCAGGAGGTCTCTTGATTCTAAAAACTCAATGGCTTCATCGGCCAATTCTGCCACCATTTGAGGCCATTCACCTGCAGGGACATAAGTATTTTTAACATGTTCCAGGGCAGCTTTCCAATCTTTTCCATATCCCAATTCTTCTGATGCTTTGATCATTTCTGCTTCGCACCAGGCATATTGTTTTTCTCCTTCTTTGAGTAATTCTTCGGCAGTATAAGGAATCATGTTGTAGGCCAGTTCTTTCTCAATGGCCAATTTTCCAACAGGTTTGCCAATAATTCCAGAGCCATCATCCTTCACTACTGTATTCTCAAAATGGTCCTTTAAGAATTCAGCATAAGATTTAAGCACCTCATTCATGCTTTCCATAGGCTTTTTCATCCACCAGGTAAAGTCAGGGTCGTAGTCGTAATAAAAGTTATAGGCTTCCTCGGTACTTTTCCTCAAGTCCTCAACCGTCTCTGCAGCTAATTCTGCTTCTTGCCAGGAATCAAAGGGTTTAGACTTTTTCATGGCTTCCCATTTTGCTTGAATGGCTTTTTCTGTGAGGGCAAATGTGGCGGCCAATTCTTGGGATTGAGGTTTTTCCGCCATTCGCCTGACCTGATAGAACTTTTCTAATTGATCCTTAAAGTCCACGACATGACTGACCTGTTTGAAGTCTTCAAAGGCTAGCCCATGAAAGAATAGTTCTTTTTCCAGGTGGTTTTTAAAAAGTTGCCAGTCCATCTTCCCATCAAGGGAATAAGCATCATAGGGCATTTTGTTTAGGGCATCTAACCAATCATTGTAAAGCTTGGTGAATCTTAGGAACGACTCTTCGGAAAGTGGATTATTGTACTTTCGAGCCAGGGCACTCCGGTCGGCTTGGTAACTGCTGATGGCGGGGTATAATTCAGTAGCCAATGAACTCCCGATAATTAAAAGACTTAGTAGAAAGGAAAATATACTTTTTTTCATAATAGACACGATTTGAAGATGCTTAGGTGGATATTAAGTAGAAATAGTCTCTCATTCATATTTCAAAAAGTAATTTCCATTTTTCATGGGCAAAAAACCAATACCCTGTTGACCAATGGTTTGTTGATGTTGATGGATGGTGTGTAAAAAGAAACTTATTTAATTCAAGGATTAATTAATATCGGGTTTAACTTTTTGGTTTTCAAATCCCTATTTAGTCCCTATATCATCTTTGACCTATACTCCTTTGGGGTTTCGCCCTGAATTTTTTTAAATGCCCTGTTGAAATAAGAAAGATTTTGAAAACCGCTTTGATAGGCAATCTGCGAAATCGACCATTCACTTTCTTGCAAGAGTTGACAGGTTTGGTGAATCCTTACCTGTGTCAAAAATTCCGTAAATGTCTTTCCCGTTCTTTCTTTGAAAAACCTGCAAAATGCTTCTTTGCTTAAGTTGGCAACATCTGCCACTTCACTTAAACTGATTTGGTTTTGGCTTTGGGAAAGGATAAATGACATCACCTGTCCCATGCGCTTACCTTCGGATTCTGTAAAATCTTTATGTGGAATGAGCCTGTTTAAAGCAGTGAGTTCCTGTGATTCTTGTAGGACATTCAAAATTTCCAAAGCCACAAGTATTTTTTTTAATCCCTTTAATCCGGGATAATTCATCAGGTTGTTTTTGATGTTGTTTTTGGCACTCCCCTTTATGGCAAAACAGCCCTTTGTCTGTTGTAGCCATTGGTTCAAACCGGTAAATTCTTCCACTTCCATTAGACTTTTTCCCAAAGCTTCGAAATCAAAAAACAGCGTATTTCCCAAAGAATACTTGTTTGTTTGAGGATCAAAGTACTCCGCATCCGAGCGGAACACATGTGGCATATTCGCCGAAAAAAGGAACATATCACCAGGCTCAAATCTGCCGAGGTAGTCCCCTACCATCAATTGCCCTTTCCCCTCAAGGATGAAGGTGAGTTGCCACTGAGGGTGCTGATGTAGCTTCTCATAAAAATGCTTCCCAGCATCCACTTGAAAGCGGACAAACTCTTTATTGGGTTTAGGGATTTGGAATGAGATGATTTTTTTCATGAGATAGTAGAAAAAGGCAATATACAGGCCCCAATATGAAGGAAACAAAATGAAAAACAAGTGTTAGAATCTTTTTCCAGAACCATATAGCTTTAATTTTCTATCAATCTAAATTATTTTGTAAATTTAGGTATGCCAAGAGAGGATAAAAACATTGTCCAAGAACCAGATCTTTCTTACGGAGGTTTGTACAGTTATGCTGATTACTTGGAATGGAATTAGGTGTAAAAGAGTATTGGATTGTTTATCCTGTTGAGCAATCTCTGATTATTCACCTGCTGGTTAGTGGCAAATACGAGCCCAGCAGACCTTTTACAATAGGGGATGTAGTTGATTCTCCCTGTGTGGAAGGTTTTCAAATGGACCTTTATGAACTTTTTCAAGAATAAAAATCGGGTGCTTTGTAGTAAGTGGAAGAAATCACAAGTTGGTAGCATCAGAAAATACCTAAGGGTTTGTAGGATTAACTTTTGATATCATATTGTTTTTCGGTAATTCCTATTTCTGATAGAAATATCAATATTGTACCATTAAGGATTAAGCCAGTATGGAAAATATATTGGAATTGGGCTTAATTTTGAAAAATTAAACAAATTAAAAATTCTATGAACTGGCAAGGCGTATTTCCGGCAGTAACCACCAAATTTCACCAAGACGGAAGCTTGGATATGGATATGTTTTTTAAAAATATAGATGCACAATTAGAAGCTGGTGTGCATGGCATCATTCTCGGAGGAACATTAGGGGAATCAAGTGTCCTTAGTCAGGATGAAAAAATCAAACTCACTACCGACACTGTGAAGTACATCAATGGCAGAGTACCGGTTATTCTAAACATTGCCGAGGGTGCAACAAGGGATGCGATTTTTTGGGCGGGTAAGGCCAAAGAAATGGGTGCTTCGGGATTGATGCTGTTACCCCCAATGCGCTATGCTGCCGATCACAGAGAAGTCGTCACTTATTTTAAGGTCGTTGCCAACAGCACCGAATTACCAATAATGATTTACAACAACCCTGTTGATTACAAGACCCTGGTTACAATTTCCATGTTTGAGGAATTGGCAGACTGTGCAAATATCCAAGCCATAAAGGAATCCACCAGGGATATTTCCAATGTGACCCGTATGCGCAATCGCTTTGGTGATAGATATAAAATTCTTTGTGGGGTAGATACCCTGGCAATGGAAGAGTTGGTTATGGGCGCCGATGGCTGGGTAGCTGGCCTTGTTTGTGCTTTTCCGAAGGAAACCGTTGCTGTCTATGAATTGGTGAAGGCAGGAAAGTATGAGGAAGCCTTGGCAATTTATCGTTGGTTTTTACCACTATTGGAGTTGGATATCCATCCAAAATTGGTACAGTATATCAAGTTGGCCGAACATATGGCAGGTATTGGAACGGAATGGGTAAGGGCACCCCGTTTGATTTTGGTAGGAGAAGAGCGGGTGAAGGTGGAGAATATTATTAAAAGGGGTTTGGAGCATAGGCCAGTGGTTTGAAAAGCTGGAAGTGAGAAATTAGAGGGAAAAAAGAGACCTCATTCTATGCCCTTAAACGACCCTAAAACTGCAGTTATTAGCTCTGGGTTTCAGGGAGCCCCATGTTTCAGGTTGTCTTTTGAAGAATTGGACCTACCTCTCAATATTTGGCTTTTATCTTCGATTTGCAGCCTATTTCAATTATATTTCTATCCTATTTCAACCTTATTTCTAATCAACTGACAAAAAGATACCATGAATCTAGATCTAATTTTCAAATCTGCCCAAGAAGCTTTTTTACATTATAAAAATGTCTCTGGAAAAGAGAAAGCTACTTTTTTGAGAAAAATAGCCGAAGGACTTGAAGCTGAAAAACACCTCCTTATTCCCACAGCCTCTGAAGAATCAAATCTTCCTGAAGGCAGAATTACGGGGGAATTAGGTAGGACTGTCGGACAAATCAGGCTTTTTGCGGATTTGGTAGAGGAAGGAAGTTGGGTAGAGGCGGTGATAGACCATGCGGATCCGGAAAGAGTACCCGCTCCTAAGCCTGATATCCGTAGGTTTTTAACAGCATTGGGACCTGTAGTGGTTTTTGGAGCCAGTAATTTCCCTTTAGCTTTTTCTACTGCTGGAGGAGATACCATTTCGGCATTGGCGGCAGGTTGCCCAGTGATTTATAAAGCCCATCCTGCCCATCCGGAAACCTCCAGATTAGTCGGGCAGGTAATCCACAAAGCTGCGATAGACGCTGCTTTGCCGATTAGCGTATTCAACCATGTGGAAGGTGGGATTGAAGTTGGGCAGGCCTTGGCTAAGCATCCACAAGCCAAAGCAGTAGCTTTTACAGGTTCTTTTGTAGGAGGTAAAGCTTTGTTTGATGCCGCGAATCAAAGAAAAGAACCCATACCGGTATTCGCGGAAATGGGCTCTGTAAATCCAATTATTGCACTCAAAGAAAGGCTTGGGAATAATATGGAGTCATTGGCCAAACAATTTGTGTCTTCCTTGACCCTTGGCGCGGGACAGTTTTGCACCAACCCAGGTTTGATTATGGTGCCTGCTTTACATGCGGAGGACTTTTCTGATGCGGTAAAGAAAGAGCTAGAGCAAATTGCTGCTGCCCCGATGTTGCATGAAGGCATTGCAGAAGCTTATTATAACGCTTTGGCCATACTTCAGGAAAGAAAGGAACTGGACTGGGTGCAGGTAGCCGCCGCCAAAGACCTGATCAAAGCCTATCCGGCTTTGGCCAGGATCAAAGCTGCCGATTGGTTGGAGGATGAACATTTCCAACAGGAAGTATTTGGGTCCTTTGCTTTGATGGTGGTATATGAGCATTTCAATGAGTTGTATGCCATAGCGCAAAGATTGCATGGGCAGTTGACCATTACCCTTTGGGGAGATGAAAAAGAGTTGGCCAAAAAGGTGGACTTAATCAACCAACTGGAGGAAAAATGTGGCAGATTGCTTTTCAAAGGGGTTCCGACAGGAGTAGAAGTCGGTCACGCCATGCAGCATGGAGGACCTTACCCCTCTACCACAGATAGCCGGTTCACTTCTGTAGGGGCCTATGCCATCAAACGCTTTGCAAGACCTATAGCCTTCCAGGACATGCCGCATGAACTGCTTCCGGATGCCCTAAGAGAGGAGAATCCTTTGGGTATTTGGAGAATGATGGATGGGGAGTTAAAGCGATAATGGTAATTGGAAATATTCCCAAGAGTGAAATATTGTAGAATTATGCTGGTAGCGAAATAAATATAAATAGGCTTCGCGAAATATTTCGAGAGGATTTTCAAAGAAGTTGATTTAGTGATTGGAGAATTGGTTGGACAGTGCCGCAGAGGGTAATAATGTTTCAATTTATTTCCACCTTATTTCCGTTTGCATCCAATTAATTTTCTTGGGGAGTTAGAAATGTGAATATTTGATAAAAACATACATATTATGCGGATCAATATTGAAATAGATGAGCAATTGATAGCGGAGGCGATGAAGATTGCAGGGCTAAGGACCAAAAAAGCTACTGTTGAATAGGGTTTGAGGTTAATCATCCAATTGAACCAGCAAAAGAAAATCCGCGATTTAAAAGGAAAGTTACTATGGGAAGGAGATCTCGAAAAAATGAGATTGAGCCAATGATATTATTGGATGTTTTTCAGAAGCGTCCATTCCAATATCTTAATATCCCAATATCCATTACTATCAATAAAGTATGAAAAAAACTTTCCAATGCATTGATGCCCACACCTGTGGCAATCCGGTCAGGGTAGTGGCCGGTGGTGTTCCTTTCCTTAAAGGCAAGAATATGCTGGAAAAGCGACAGTATTTCCTGGAAAACCTGGACTGGATCCGAACAGGGTTGATGTTTGAGCCCCGGGGTCATGATATGATGTCGGGATCCATGCTTTTCCCCCCCCATGAACCTGAAAATGATTTTGCTGTTTTGTTTATAGAGACATCAGGATGTCTGCCTATGTGCGGACATGGGACCATAGGTACCATTACCATTGCCATTGAAGAAGGATTGATCACGCCTAAGACTCCTGGATTCCTTCGTATGGAAGCACCTGCAGGTTTGGTTTTGGTGGAATACAAACAGGAAGGCAAAAAGGTCACTTCCGTTAAACTGACTAATGTCAAAAGTTTTCTAGCAGCTGAAGGGTTAGAGATTGAAATCGAGGAATTGGGTAAATTGACCGTGGATGTAGCTTATGGAGGAAATTTTTATTGTATAGTGGATCCTCAGAACAACTTTCCCGGTTTGGAGCATTACAAAGCCGAGCAACTGATTTCCATGGCCCGCAACCTGAGGCAGAAAATGAATGAGAAATTTGAGTTTGTACATCCAGAGCATTCTCAGATCAAAGGGCTTAGCCATGTGCTTTGGACAGGAAAGACTTTGGATGAAAGCAGTACTGCCCGAAATGCAGTATTCTATGGTGACAAGGCCATTGACCGTTCTCCTTGTGGAACAGGGACCTCTGCACGCATGGCCCAGTGGTTTGCCAAAGGTTGGTTGAAGCCTGGAGAGGACTTTATCCATGAGAGTTTTATTGGCTCGAAATTCACGGGTAGGATAGAAGAAGTTACTGAGATTGCGGGGAAACCGGCTATTGTGCCGAGCATAGAAGGTTGGGCGAAGATATATGGCTACAATACGATTATTATGGATGACGATGATCCTTATGTGCATGGATTTCAGGTGATTTGAGAGGCGAGAGGACCGAGCGTAAAGAAATCAGCCCTTTGGCTGATTTTAGTGAGGGGCCAGGGTGTAGGGTGGGAAAAAGAACCAAGGCAAAAGGGGGATATCGGAATAAAATCTGCGAAGATCAGCTCAATCCGCATCATCAGCGTGCCATCATTGCAAGCAGTTGGGTTTTTTAGTTTCAAGCAAGTCAATCCCATACCAATTTTTGTCAATTCCATTCGCTTTACTTTTTCCTGTAAATCTTACTTTAGTCCATCAAATTGGAGATATAAGAAACCACCAAAATCCTTATCTTTCATCCATATTTCCAGAAAAGTACTTAGTACTACCAATTGGTTAACTCTCTTGGTACATTGTACTTGGTTCTTGGTACATAAGATATGAAACCAACCATCATCATTGGCGGAGGCGTTATTGGCCTTTTTACAGCATATTACCTCAATAAGCAAGGGGTTGAAGTAGTCATTGTGGACAAAAGCGACATGTTGGATACCACTTCCACGGGGAATGCAGGTATGATCGTACCTAGTCATATCATTCCGCTGTCGGCGCCGGGGATGATTGCCAAAGGAATTTCCTGGATGTTTTCTTCCAAAAGTCCTTTTTACATCCATCCTAAATTAGACCGCAAACTCCTGGAATGGTCCTGGCTGTTTTACCGCTCTGCCAATAACAGCCATGTGGAAAAATCCATCCCTTATCTGAAAAACATTTCCCTCCTCAGCAAAGCCCTTTATCAGGAATTCAGAAACGAGCATAGCAATGCCGTGGATTTGGAAATGGCGGAAAAAGGTCTGATGATGCTCTACCAAACTGCGGAAATGGAAAAGGAAGAAGTTGAATTTGCCCATCTGGCCCGTCAACAAGGTCTGGAAGCCGAAGTACTCAATCCTTCCGATATTGCCAAAATTGAGCCCAATCTGGAAGTGAAAGCCCGTGGAGCAGTGTTATTTCCCGGTGATGCCCACCTTTCTCCATCCAATCTGTATATTTTCCTCAAAAAATACCTTAAAGAAAAAGGCGTCAAATTCCTTCCGAACCGAAAAGTGCTGGGTTTTGAAAAACAGGGAGGAAAGGTTACTTCCGTACTTACCGAAGAAGATAGCCTATTGCCTGATAAAGTGATCCTCTGTGGTGGGGCTTGGTCGGCTGAATTGGCAAAACACCTTGGTTTCAACCTGCCCATGATGGGAGGGAAAGGCTATAGCTTTATGCAGGACAACCAACCCGAAATCCAACAGGCTTCTATCCTGACTGAGATGAAAGTTGCGGTTAGCCCTTATGGTCGGCAGGTACGTTTCGGAGGGACTATGGAAATAGCCGGAACCGATGAATCTATCAATATCAATCGCGTCAAAGGAATTTTTGAATCTATTAACAGGTTTTATCCTGATTTTCAGGCCAATTTTCCAGAAAAGGAAAAAATATGGAAAGGGCTAAGACCCTGCTCGCCGGATGGTGTACCCTATATTGGAACAGCACCTGGTTATGACAACGTTTGGATTGGAACAGGGCATGGGATGATGGGCGTGAGTATGGCGACCGGAACAGGAAAAATCCTTGCGGACCTTCATGAGGGCCACGCTTCTCCTATGGATATCAAGGCTTTTGAGGTGGGGAGATTTTAACCTTCAAAAACCGGATCTTCCCGGTCAATAATTCCCCTGATAAAAATGATCATCCGGTCAATTTCTTCCCAAGTAAAACCCAAATGGGATTGAGAATGGGCCAATGCATCCCTTAGCCTTCCTATATTATTCATCATATCCACCCAATTGTCCCGGCTGAAGTCAGGTTCAAATTTGCGGAAGCGTTGTTTTTTGGAAAAAACTGATCCCAGATCCCCAAATTGAAGACATTGTACCAGATCAATTTCCTCGCCTCTGGCTTTTTTCCATTCATAAAGGTTCCTGGCCTGACCCACGCGGTTTTCGGTAATGCTTTCTTCCCAGTGGGGAAGGTGTTTACGGACCAGCTCCTTCATATGGGTTTCAAAAAGACTGATCAGTCCAAAAAAACCAATGCGTAAAGGAATCTTATCCAAGTCAGTTCTAGTGACAATATAAGCTGGATTCCCCTCCTCATCTTTGATAAAGTATCTTCTTCTTTGGATCAACATGCGAAAAGCCATAAGCAAAGGGGTGTCGGCTTCCATCCAATCCACTTCCTGTAAAGGGGTCGGCTCTGCATCTCCATCATCGAATTTCATCCACTCTCCATTCACATTCACAATGGCGGAATGGAAGTTCCGCTTTTTCATTTCTTCCATAAAGTTGGATTGGTCCAAGAGCAGCAGGTTTTCTGCAATCGGCAGCACATTGATCTGCTCTTCAAAAAGCAACCTGAGCCTATCCATGGAATTCATTCTGGCCTTCATATAAAAATTGGTGTTTTCAAATCAATTGACTTTATTTCAGGTTTAATGTAAACCAATCCGTTGGAATTTCCGAATTGAAATCATGAACCAGATAAAATTAACCCCGATTTATATCCTTCTTTTCCTATTAAATTCCTGTACCAATGATTTTTCCAATTCCGGATATGAAACAGGGAATGTGCAAATTGCCAGAGACGCATATGGAGTTCCACATATATTTGGTAAAACTGATGCTGATGTGGCTTATGGTTTGGCATGGGCACATGCAGAGGATGACTTTGAAACAACACAATTGACTTTGTTAGCAGGTAAGGCCATGTTGGGCCGATACCTAGGCGAACAAGGGGCCGCTGTAGATTTCTTTGTACATCTTTTAGAGACCAGAGATATTGCTTCCAATAAATATCTATCAGATTTTTCTCCCGATTTTCAAAAATTGGTGGATGCTTACCTGTCCGGTATCAATGATTTCGCCTTGACTTATCCAGAACGTGTTCTCCTGAAAGAAGCCTTTCCTGTTACCCATACGGATATCATTTCAGCATATATCCTTTCTTTGGCCCAAATGTCCGGTGCGGATGGAGCGGTTCAGAAAATTGTTGCCGGAACCATAGACAAAGCAGAGGTTACGGATCCAGCGGCAGGTTCCAATGCCATCGCCATTCATCCATCCCGGACGGATTCAGGTGAGGCTTTTTTGGCTATTAATTCCCATCAACCCTTGACCGGACCGGTCGCATGGTATGAAGCACATCTGCATTCTGAAGCAGGTTGGAATATTTTGGGGGGTCTATTTCCTGGAGGTTTGACTGTCTTCCATGGAGTCAATGAACATTTGGGTTGGGCACACACGGTAAATAATCCGGATAAGCTGGATGTCTTTCAGCTAAAAATGCACCCAGAGAAAAAGAATCGGTACGAGGTCGATGGCGAGTGGCTGGAATTGCAAGAAAAAAGGGTATGGCTGAAAGTGAAAATGTGGGACTTGGTCACTATTCCTGTGCCAAAAAAAGTTTGGAAAAGTGTTTTTGGTCCAACCTTGGTCACTGACCAAGGCGTTTTTAGCATCAGGACGGGTTCCCTTGAAGTGATTACTGCTCCAGAACAATGGTACAGGATGAACAAGGCGAAAAACTATTCTGAATTTAAAGCCGCCATGGACATGATGGCTTTGCCGGGTTTCAATACGGTTTATGCGGATAAATATGACACCATTTATTATGTCAGCAATGCCTTACTTCCTGTACGTAATCCGGAATTTGATTTCAGCAAAACACTTTTAGGTGATAGCAGGTCCAAGCTTTGGGAAGAATATTACCCCTTTGATGCCCTCCCCCAACAAGTAAATCCAAGTTCAGGATACTTGTTCAATACCAATCATTCGGCATTCAAGGCTTCAGCTGAAGCGGACAACTTGGATTTTGACACATTTCCCACAGGGATGGGTTATTACCTTACCGATAATAATCGCTCTCTTCGTTTCAGGGAGGTCATGCAGGATACTGGCTTGTTATCTTATGAAAAGTTTAAATCCATTAAATTTGACAAACAGTTGCCTGAAAATTTGGCCTATGAAATCAATGTTGATGCACTCTTTTCATTAGATCCTGCTTTGTACCCTGATATAGCAGAAGAGCTAGAAATATTAAATACATGGAACAAGCAATCTACAACAAGAAGTAGGGGAGCGGCACTTTTTGCCTTTGCTTATTATGCCATAAGGGACAAGACCAAAGAGGAGAACCTAGACCCTAAAAGGGTTTTGAATAAGGAAGAGGCTGCCGAAACCATAAAAGCGGCTAAAGATTATTTTGCACATCATTTCCCTGGCAAAGAAGTTCATCTAGGAGATTTTCAAAAACTGGTCCGTGGTGGCAAAGCATTGCCGCTTTTTGGTATACCCGATGTGATTGCAGCTATGAGATCAGAACCTTATCAAGGTGGTGTAAGAAAAGGAGAACAAGGGGAATCCTATATCATCCTTGTGAAATTTGGTGAGGGTTTGCCTGAAATCGAAACGGTCAATGTTTATGGTGCTTCTAACCAGACAGATAGTCCTCATTATACAGACCAGATGGAGCTATTTGTAAATCAACAACTCAAACCCATGACTTTAGAGAAGGAAGAGGTGCTGGAAAATGCTGTAAGGGTTTATAATCCCGGAAATTAATATTGCTTCATCACGAGGGCCAATACAAATCCTGGATTAAGGAGTGATTATGGTATTCGGTATAAAATAATGAAGCATCCCCCGGAACTCAGGAAATGCTTCAATTTATTGCCTTTGATAGATTTTCAAAGGTTAAACTCCCTCAACTTTAACATCAAATAATAACTGATTTAGGTAGTGTATACCGAATTGAACATAACATAATCTGTCGTGAGGTCTGTTCCCCAACCCAAACCCGTTTCATGACCTGTATTCAATTCCAGGTGTACCCGGAGATGGGAGTCGCGTAAGAGTTTTTTAACATAATTCTTGTCAAAATCTACCGGTTGACCCTTTTCCAATACCTGAACCAATTTGTCTTTGTCACCCACAAATAGGTTGACTTTTTTGTAATTGAAATTGATGCCCGCATTGCCACAGGCAGCGATAATCCTTCCCCAGTTCGGATCCCGGCCAAACATAGCTGTTTTGACCAAAGTGGAATCTGAAATGGCGCGGACCAGTTTCCTAGCAATCTCTCCCGACCTGGCCTTGCTTACTTTGTATTCTATAAATTTGGACGCTCCTTCTCCGTCTGAGACAATCAATTTGGCCAGGTGGGTAAGGATTTCCTGCAACTTTTCTCTAAAGAGAATATAGCCAGGGTCTTTTTCTGAGGTGATTTTTTTATTTTCCGCCAAGC
>NZ_SLAP01000016.1 GCF_007126775.1 Cecembia sp.
TATAGCTTCACCAATCTTACATGCTGCATTTTGAGAACCATTAAGCAAAAAATCTCCTGCTTCAAACACGATAGTTTCTTTTGGAAACATCATACTGTTTTTCAAAGTGGATAATTTTGTGGGTCCAGAAAAATTTAAGATATCCAATCTTAGTTTTATCTAATTTTCAGATTTTCAAATCTTGGGTTTTTGGGGCTTTATATTCATCTATCTATTCTTGTAAATTGGCAAGGGTTCAGAAAGAAATTGCACTGTAATTCAGTGTACATTTTATTTAATTTGTTATAAAAAATATATGTTAAATTATTTTTTTTAAATTAAGCTTTAGTTTTTCACTTTAATTATTTTCAATTAAAGCCTTATCCAGATTAATGATGATTTCAAGTATCAAGTTGGCAGCATTTTTATAAAACTCAGGATGTATATTTTCAAAAGTATCAGTTTCCTTATGATAATCTTCATGGTCTTCTACTCCAAAATAAATAAATGGTATACCTTTTAGATGAAATTGGGCATGATCTGATGCCAGGGTCCAATCATCTCTTCCCATATTGGGTTCATCATGTCCAAATAAGAGCTTTGGTATTTTCCCGGTGGCAACTTTTTCTATAAATGGCTTAAGAGAAGGAGTGTGGTAAGTACCCGAAGCGTAGAGCTCGTTGTTTTCGTTCCTGCTTATCATATCCATGTTGATATTTAAGATCACCTGATCTAATGGAAAGGGAAAATCGTTTACCAAAGCTTTGGCGCCTTGATGCCCCATTTCTTCGGCGTCGAGAGCAACAAACATCATGGAATGCTTCGGCCTATTCTCAGAGAAATATGCTGAAAATGCCAAGATTGCAGCTGCACCTGAAGCATTGTCATCCGCTCCATTAAATATTTTATTTCCACTCTTTCCTAAGTGGTCATAATGCGCCATAATGACTATAATTTTTTCGGAAGTTTCTCCGGGAATAAAACCCACTATATTGGCTGCATTTTCATATATTTCCCCATCACGACGGTTTCTAAAAGTAAAATATTGCGTGTAATTTTTGTATTGGGATGTAAGGCCAAGTTCACTAAACCGTTCAATAAAAAGTGACCTGGCTTTAAGGCTTCCTTCTGATAGGGGTTTTCTGCCTTCCAATTCATCTGAAGCCAAATAGGCCAGATCTTGGAGCAATTGGTCTTCATTTATTTTCTGGGCCAAGGCCAGGAATGGCGTCAAAAGTAATACAGTAATTAAAATTCTCATTATATTTTTCATATTGAGGTATATTTTTTGTCGTTATGTATATTCGTAAAAATACTAAAGGATTTATATCCAGATTCAGTGCTTATGAAATATGTTCCAGCTTTGCTGTTAATTTTCTTAAACTTTTTCTACTCATATGGTCAGGGAGGCCTTCCAGATTATTTTTTAGATGGTAAGTCAGTTGTTTTGGTTTCGGCTTCTCCGCAGGCTAGGCCTTCTATGGAATGGCAGGAAATTTCAGAGCTGTTGCATGCAGGATTACTTTCCATAGGAGGGGATCCTGTAGGATACTATGAATTAGAGGACATAGCACTTTCTCCAGAAGTGCAAGCCGGGTATGCCTCCGCTTTTTCCAAGAGGCTTATCCGCTCCATAGTATTACTCACACGGAAATCCAATGGACAAGTAGCCCTTCATATCGCGCCATTTACCGGAAATACATCAATGGTGCCTTCATCAGGTATATGGGCCATGGAGTCGGATAATTTAGAGGATTTGGGTAATTCCTTACATACTATGGGGCAGCAGGTAAAAAGTAAAAATTTCCTGGTCTTGGAAATTCCCGAGTTTCCTAATTCGGAAGCAGGAATTGAAAGTTCAAGAAGATTTTTAGCAAGAAATCCTTTAAACCTGGACGCATTTAAATTAGGGATTCCCCTCTCAGGGGCAGCAGGTGATGCAGGTTTATTGATGAGCTTTAGGTATGATCTTTTGGGTAAAAGTGATCAGGCCGTGAAAACCGAGCAGGAGGCTGAAAAATCCGGTTTGGAACAACTTTTTAAAGAACTTTATCCCTATGGAATTGAATTTTTGACAAATCCACGTGGGGATGCTGAATTGGTAAGGGACCGGATACAGTTTGTATTGATGCGTCTGGAAGGGAAAGAAGGAGATTTGATGGAATCTATGGGGCTTCCTGTTGATAATCCCGAAGAAAAAACCAGAATTGTAGTTAAGTATTACATACGCCTGATTGTTCGGGATGAGCTTTATATCGGTCCGGAATGGGATGCGGATCCTGATTGGAGAAAGGCACTTTCGGGATTCCTCAATAATCTACAAAAAAAATAAGGGACCATTACGGTCCCTTCAGAAGCTTCCATGTGTTCAATGGGTGATCAAACAACTTTTCAGCTTTATTTATCAATAGCTCCGGTTACTCTTTTCATAAAAGTATTCATCGCTTCCTTTTTGTCCATTCCCTCTTTGATCATCTCATTGACTTCCAATGTACCGTACAGATTCGAAAGAAGTTCTCCCATGACTTCAATTTCTTCATCTTTTAACGAAGCAATTTCACTCATATTTTCCAGAAGCTCTATAGTTTCTTTTACCCAGTCTTCATCGTTGGCTTCGATAAAGCCCAAAACATGCTTAATTATCGGCAATCTCATCGATCAATGATTTTAGTATATCTTCTTTATTGGTTTGGATTTGATTGACCAATTTCCCGGATTTGAAAGCCGCAAATGTAGGCAGGTTGGTTACTTGAGCCATTTTTCTTGACTCAGGAAGCTTCTCTGCATCTACATATACAAACGAAATGCCTTCATAAGCTCCAGCAAGCCTTTTCATTTTGGGTTTCATGATACGGCAGCTCCCGCACCAAGTAGCACCATATTGCACTATTACTTTATCGTTATTTTCGACTAATTCCTGTAAAGTGTCTGTACTTAATTCCTGTAGCATTGTGAGTTGGTTTTATAATTATAACACAAAATTAACCGCTATAGCTATCAATAACCAATAGTTTTTTTCTATCTGCCATTTTTAAACAGTATATAGCTCTTTCTTGAGAAAAGGGATAAGAGCGAGTACGACTGCCTGTTGGTAATATTCTTTTCTATCTACTGCTCCATTGGTAAGAATTCCTACAGCACCATTTTCTTGTTTGGAGTTGCTCCTTTCAAAAACTTTATCATCAGCTTCCCCCAGTTCCATTCCCGCTTCGACAAGCTCAGTAATGGCTTTTGGAAGGAAGAAAGTTGATGTTTTGGCTTTACCCATCTTACTATCTTTATCCAGTACCACCACCCAGGCAAAAGCATGCATTTCTCCATCGACCAAGTCTACCCCTCCTTCAATACCTACCCAGTAATCTGCCTCTGGGAATACAGTTTTAGAATTTTTTGCCCGGTTAAATGCACCTTGGAAAGTCTCATTGTCCCCATAAGGCTGATCTGAAACTTCTGAGCCTACATTGAGTCCTTCTACAAGAAAGGATCCAGTGAAGGCTTGGTGAAAAGCGGCATCGGTGCAGGAAATTTTGACTGGGTTCTTACTGCCTACAATGATCAGTTTTTGTCTTAAGTCTTCCTGTATATTTTTTCTTTTTGGAAAATTCATGTCATTGGATTAAAAAAAGAAAACTGTGGACTGCTATCCACATTAGATTAATTTTAAGCAACATTGGTAAAAACCTGATTGACGTCATCGTCTTCCTCCAAGCGTTCAATCATTTTGTTAATTTCTTCTTCTTGTTCTTCTGTCAGTTCTACAGTTGTAGTAGGAAACCACTGAAAATCGGCATTGATGATTTCTATATTTTTGTCTTCAAGGGCTTTTTGCATTTTGCCGAAATCCTCAAAAGCAGTATATACAAAGACCTCCCCTTCATTCTCAGCAATTTCTTCCAGGCCATAATCAATCAATTCTAACTCCATTTCCTCTAACTCTAAGTCATTTTGCGCAAAGCGAAAAACAGCTTTTTTGTTGAACATAAAGCTTACAGAACCGGATGTGCCCAATGAACCTCCGGATTTGGTAAAATAATGCCTGACATTGGCCACAGTCCTGTTTGTATTATCTGTAGATGTTTCGACTATCACGGCTACCCCATAAGGGCCATAGCCTTCATACACAAGTTCTTCATAGTTTTTTTCATCTTTATTGGAAGCTCTTTTGATGGCTGCCTCAATCCTGTCCTTGGGCATAGCTGCCCCTTTGGCATTTTGGATTACAGTGCGAAGCTTGGAATTATTGGTTGGGTCTGGTCCACCGGCTTTTACAGCCATAACAATTTCCTTGCCCAAGCGTGTAAATACCTTGGACATTTTACTCCATCTTTTGAATTTTCTTTCTTTACGGAATTCAAATGCTCTACCCATTTCTTGACAGATTTTAAAGAAGGGTAAAATTAATAAATCTTTTGTAATCGCGTCTATGACACTGCGTAATATGCACGATTATCTGAAATTAAACGCTTCTCAAATATTATTTGAATAATTACCAGAATCTCTCGGTTTTAATCATTACTTTAAACTTATCTTAAACATGGAGCATGGGATTCATGGGTAAATTCATTTTGTCTTTACCCATTGGCTGATATCTTTTGCTGGACTATATTGATTCAATCCTTTTAAAAATAACCAAATTGATATTGATTTTATAACCATAATTCACCCAGCCATGAGTCTTGAGAATGAGTATCCCCTAAATCCCATACCAAATATACCTGACAGTATACAAAAAAGGGTTGTTATTGTAGGAGCAGGTTTTGCAGGGCTCAAACTTGCAAGAAAATTAGCGGGTACGGCTTATCAAGTAGTATTGTTGGACAAGAACAATTACCACATGTTTCAGCCACTTCTATACCAAGTGGCTACGGCGGCCCTTCCCCCCAATGCAGTTTCTTTTCCTTTGAGAAGAATTTTTCATAGTTCCTCCAATGTCCTGTTTAGAATGGCTATCGTACGAAGCATTGACAAAAAACAGAAGCGTATTTTCACCAATTTAGGTGTCCTGGACTACGATATATTGGTTTTATCCCAAGGTGCAAATACCAACTATTTTGGGAATGAAAATATACACAGGTATTCCGCACCGATGAAAACCACATCAGAAGCCCTATACATAAGAAATAAAATCATTTCCAATTATGAGCGTGCCGTAAATATTTCTGAGGAGAAAGAGAGAAAACCCATTATGAATGTGGTAATTGTGGGAGGTGGGGCTACAGGAGTGGAACTGGCAGGGTCCATAGCTGAACTCCGAAATAACGTGTTTCCAAAGGATTATCCTCAACTCAGCTTTAAAAACATGCGGGTAATACTGATAGAGGCGGGGAACACCCTGCTTAGCGGCCTTTCTGAAAAATCCCGCGAAAAAGCGCTTGAATACTTGCAGCGATTGGGTGTTGAAGTCATGCTGAATACCTTGGTAGAGGATTATGATGGATTCACTGTAAAACTCAAAGGTAAACAGCCCATAGAAACCATCACTTTGTTATGGGCAGCAGGGGTAAAGGCCAATTCCATGAAGGGTGTAGACCCCGAACAAAAAGCCCCCAATAATAGGATCCTGGTCGATGAGTACAATAGGTTAATCGGTGAGGAGGATATTTTTGTATTGGGCGACCAATGTCTTTTAAAAGAAGATAAATTTCCCAATGGGCATCCTCAGGTAGCTCAGGTAGCTATACAACAAGCCAATAATCTTGCTGCCAATTTAAAAAAAGCACTTAAAGGCGGGAGATGGAATCCTTTTATTTACAGAGACTTGGGTTCTATGGCAACTATAGGTAAAAAGATGGCAGTTGTAGACCTTCCTTTCATGAGTATGAGAGGATTCTTTGCTTGGTTTGTATGGCTCTTCGTTCATTTAATGGCCATATTGGGAGTGAAAAATAAATTACAGATTTTTATCACATGGGCTTGGAAATACCTTTCTTTTGATCCAAGCCTGAGGCTGTTGATCAGGCCTAGATATGTCAAACCTTCAAAGAGGGAATGGTTGATTGAGGATAGAGATTATGAACTTTAGCCTTATTTCATTAGAGGATTGGCACCGGTTCTATTCAGAATTTGTGAAAGGTAAGTGTTTGGCAGCCCATTCTCCTTTCCTCCTTTGAAAATCGTTTTCCAATAGCTTTCCAAAGGGAAAATTCCGGTTTTTGTTTTATTTGAAATAAAAGTAAATGCATTAAAATTACCTGATGGTGTAAATACTTCCTGTGCTATAAATTCATAGCCCGGCTCGGAACGCAGAAAATATTCCCTGTCTGCTTCTTCAATTTCAAAAAGTATACCATATACAGATTCATTTTTACTTGGGACAATATTGGCCCTCGCTGAGCCATCTGGATTGGGGTAGTTGAAGCGAAATCCAAAATGTGGGAGTAGAGCGAGACTTAATTTTATAGGATCTGTTTTTAAGCGGCCCATTAGGGTCTGTACGTCCAAGTTACTGGCATAAGCAAAGTAATAAAATTTTTCCATAGGGCAATTTAAGATTTGTTAACAAAATAATACCTATTGTCTTTTAAACCCAAGCCCATACATCTGGTCTAACTATCGAAATGAGTCAGTAATTCGGTGCATAATCCCGGGAGCACAGAATAAAAGGACTTTACGATTACTTAAATTTTAAATGATAAAGACATGAAAAAGATTTTGATGATTGCCGTCATATTCTCCCTATCCCTAGCAGCTTATGGGCAAAGAGGTGGAGGACAAAGTGAAATGCCAAGTGCAGAGGAAAGGGCTGAGAGGATGACCAACCGAATGGGTGAACAGCTTGGACTTTCTGAAGAGCAAAAACAGAAAATTTACCAGATCAATCTGCAAAATGCCCAGTCAAGGGATATTGAAATGGAGAATAGAAGAGCTGAGGCCAAGCAAAGAAGAGAAAGTAGAGAGAATCAAATGCAAGAGCAAACTAAAGAGATTGAAAATATTTTAACTCCTGAGCAGGCAGAGAAATGGGGTGAAATCAGGGAGTCCAACCGTCAGAGAAGACCAATGATGCGCGAGGGCCGAGGATCCCAAAAAGATGGGGAATATAGAAAAAGGAGAGGTCAGCATCGTGGGGATACTTCCAATAGAGGGCGCGACTATTCCAAGGGTAAGAGAGAAGCAAAGAATACAGACAAATAAATTTTCATAATAGATAAGGTTGGTTGAATGGTTAAAAAACCCTGGTCCTTGGCCAGGGTTTTTTTTGAATTTTAATTAAGTGTGCATTGGGTTTTGTGATAATCTATTCCCATAAAAAAAGAGCAGGCCATCAACCTGCTCTTTCCGCTAATTGGTCCCTGCTCCCTTAGGGCAGGCCATCACTAAACTTACTATCACGCTTACTCTTTTATCTTAGGCTTACTGCTTTCATTGTTTTTCAAGGATATCTTCTTCAATTTCATAATATCCCTCGTCTTTTCTTGGCAGGGAAGAAGCCCCCATCAAAAACTCATCTACTTTAACTGCGGCTTCTCTTCCTTCTGAAATTGCCCAAACCACCAAAGACTGGCCTCTTCTCATGTCACCTGCAAGAAAAACCTTCTTATTTGTACTCTGATATGCTTTGGATTTTGGCAATGAGTTTTCCATCATTTTAACGCCAAATGCTTCCATAAGTCCATTTTTAGCGGGACCGGTATAACCAATAGCGATAAAAGCAAGGTCACAGGGAAGTGTTCTTTCCGTTCCTGGGACTTCAACAAACTGCATACTTCCACCTTCTTCCTTCCATTCTAAATCCACTAAGACCAATCCTGTTACCTCCCCTTTTTCATTGCCAATGAATTCTTTGGTCAAAATGGAAAATACACGTTCTGCTCCTTCTTCATGGGAGCTGGAAGTCTTAAGGGTCATCGGCCATTCCGGCCAGGGATTTAGCACCGTTCTTTTTTGAGGAGGTTTAGGAAGCAATTCCAATTGTGTAATGGTCTTTGCTCCATGCCTGTTGGAAGTACCAATGCAATCAGAACCTGTATCTCCCCCACCTATGACAATTACATGCTTGTCTTTTGCTGAGATCGGATTTTCTTTAATTTCTTCTGCAATCACTTGATTTTGTTTTCCAAGAAAATCCATTGCAAAATGTACACCTTTCAACTCAGCACCCTTGATTCTTAATTCTCTGGGTTGTTGTGCACCTGTGGCCAATATCACAGCGTCAAAATTTCTTAAGATATTATCGGCTTTGATATTAAAGCCTACATCCGTTCCAGTACTGAAAATGACGCCTTCTTGCTCCATGATGCTCAATCTTCGATCGATAACCCATTTTTCCAGTTTGAAGTCTGGTATTCCATAGCGCAAAAGACCTCCTGGCTTACTGTCCTTTTCGAAAACAGTCACTTCATGGCCAGCATGGTTCAGTTGATCGGCAGCGGCCAAACCTGCAGGACCTGATCCAATTATGGCAACTGATTTACCAGTTCTGGATTTAGGAGGTCTGGCTTGTACAAAGCCCATTTCATAAGCTTTTTCAGCAATACTTTTTTCAATCAACTCGATTGCCACCGGATCTTTATTGATTCCCAAGACACAAGATGCTTCGCAAGGTGCCGGACAAATTCTTCCTGTAAATTCCGGAAAATTATTGGTGCTTTTTAGAATAAGGAAAGCTTCCTCCCATTCATTACTGTGCACAGCATCATTAAATTCTGGAATTACATTGCCCAATGGGCAACCCTGATGACAAAAAGGGATCCCACAATCCATACACCTTGCAGCCTGTTGATTGAGCTTTTCTCCATCAAATGGCTTATATATTTCTTTGTAATCATGAATCCTTTCTTCTGGATCCCGTGATGCCGGCAATTCTCTCTTAAATTGTAAAAAACCTTCTTTCGCTCCCATCTTATGACACCAATGTTTTAGATTGTTCCAACGCTTTTTTCCTCAATACTTCCTTATAATCCCTTGGGATTACCTTGATAAACCTTTCTCTATAGGCGTCCCAGTTTTCCTGGTATTCTCTACCCAGGACGCTGCCTGTAAAGGCAACATGCTTTTTCAACTCCTCCTTTATAGCAACAAAATCGTCCTCATTCAAAGGATCCAGATCCACCATCTCCTGATTCACCAGATAAACATAGTCTTTGAGAATGTAGGCAATACCTCCGCTCATTCCAGCCGCAAAATTTCTTCCTATTTCGCCTAGATTAATTACTAATCCACCTGTCATGTATTCACAACCATGGTCTCCTATTCCCTCCACAACTGCTTTCACCCCGGAATTCCTGACACAAAAACGCTCACCCCCTTTTCCGTTGATAAATGCCTCTCCAGAGGTTGCTCCATAGAAAGCCACATTTCCTATAATGATGTTTTCATGGGCTATGAAATTGGCATTTCTACTTGGGTATACAATCAGTTTTCCACCAGAGAGCCCTTTTCCAAAATAGTCATTGGATTCTCCTTCCAATTCAAAAGTCAGTCCTTTTGCCAGAAAACCTCCGAAAGTTTGCCCGGCAGAACCTTTGAATTTGAAGTGAAGTGTGTCTCCCGGAAGTCCCGGCGATCCATAAATTTTCGAAACTTCATTGGAAAGCATTGCGCCAACGGCCCGGTCTGTATTTTTGATTTGAAAATCGCCCTTGACAGGGTTGGCCTGCTCAAGTGCAGGCAATGCTGCTTTGAGGAGTTTGCGGTCCAGAACCTTCTTAAGTTCAAATTCCTGATCAATCTGTTTGTAAATTCCGACATGATCAGGCACTTCCACTTTATGGAAAATGGGCGACAGGTCTACTTTGTCCCATTTCCAATGATCCAGATGTCCTGAAGCCTTTAGTACATCTCCTTGTCCTACCATCTCATCTACAGTTGCAAATCCCAGAGAGGCCATGATTTCTCTTAGGTCCTGGGCCAGGAACATGAAGTAATTCACTACATGGTCCGGATTTCCTGTGAATAGTTTTCTCAATTCTGGGTTTTGGGTAGCTATTCCGACAGGACAGGTATTCAAGTGGCATTTACGCATCATGATACAACCTTCCACGACAAGAGCCCCGGTAGAAATTCCCCACTCCTCTGCTCCCAGCAATGTGGCAATGGCAATATCTCTTCCTGTCCGCAATTGCCCATCTGTCTGAAGGACTACACGGCTTCTTAAATTATTTTTTACCAGGGTCTGATGGGCTTCTGATAATCCCAGTTCCCAAGGAAGTCCGGCATGGCGTATAGAGCTTAAGGGAGATGCCCCTGTTCCTCCGTCTGCTCCAGATATCAATATGACATCGGCTTGGGCTTTTGCCACCCCGGCTGCCACAGTACCCACCCCTGCTTGGGAGACCAATTTGACATTGATTCGGGCTCTTCTATTGGCGTTTTTTAGGTCATAAATCAATTGAGCCAAGTCTTCAATGGAATAAATATCATGGTGTGGGGGAGGAGAAATCAAACCCACACCAGGGGTTGAGTGGCGTACCCTGCCGATCCAGTCGTCTACTTTATGCCCTGGCAATTGCCCGCCTTCACCCGGCTTGGCTCCTTGTGCCATCTTGATCTGCAGTTCCTCTGCATGACTAAGGTAATTGCTCGTTACCCCAAAGCGGCCTGATGCCACCTGTTTGATGGCGGATCTTTCCCAGTCTCCATTGGTCTTTCTTTCGAACCGAATCTCATCTTCTCCACCTTCTCCGCTGTTGCTTTTGGCCCCTATTCTGTTCATGGCAATGGCCAATGTAGTATGGGCTTCATGGGAAATGGAGCCGAAGGACATCGCACCTGTAGCAAATCGCTTTAGGATAGCGTCTACTGGCTCTACATCATCCAATGGAATGGCTATTCTTTTTTTGAATTCAAAAAGACCTCTAAGGGTAAGGGCATCTTTGCTCTGATCATTGATTTTCTGGGCAAATTTTCTGTAAAGGGAATAATCGTTCAGCCGTGTTGATTTCTGTAAAAGGTGAATCGTTTCCGGATTGAAAAGGTGTTTTTCTCCTCTTCTTTTCCATTGGTAAACACCCCCAGGTTCCAAAATGGGACTGTCTGTATCATACGCTGCATGGTGACGGATCAAAACCTCATCTGCAAGTTCATCAAAAGAAATACCTGATATCCGGCTAACAGTACCCTTGAAGCACCTGTCAATCACTTCCGGACCAAGTCCGATAGCTTCAAATATCTGTGCACTCTGATAGGATTGCAGCGTGCTGATCCCCATTTTGGAGAGTACTTTTAGCAGTCCTTTTCCTATTGCATTCTGGTAATTTTCGAAAAGCTGTTTTTGAGAAACTTCTTTCCCCAATGCTCCCTTTTCCTTTAGATGTGCCAAGGACTCCAGTGCCAGATATGGGTTGATGGCGGAAGCACCATATCCAATTACAGTTGCAAAATGATGTGTTTCTCTTATATCTCCTGCTTCTACTACCAATCCTGCCCTGGTTCTTATTTTCTTTTTCACCAAGTGGTGGTGTACGGCTCCAATAGCCAAAAGAGATGGAATAGGGGCTTTTGTTTCAGAACTGTTTCTGTCAGAAATGATAATAATGTTTTTGCCTGCATAAATTGCACCTTCCGCTTCCTTGCATAAAAGATTCAATGCCTCAAGCATCCTTCCTGGCTGCTTGTCTGCTTCAAAATGTGCGTAAAGTGTAACCGTCCTATACCCTTGCTCTTCCAAATGTTTGAGTTTCTGCAGGTCTTCATTGAGAAGAACCGGCTGGGAAATATGGATTTGTCGGGTATGTCTTGGACTTTCTGCCAAGATATTGTGACTTTCCCCAATTCGGGTAAATAAGGACATCACCAGCCGCTCCCTTATTGGGTCGATTGGAGGATTACTGACTTGGGCAAATAGCTGCTTAAAATAATTGGAAATATGCTGGCTTTGTTTGGAAAGAACAGCTAGTGGCGTGTCTGCTCCCATGGAACCGATGGCTTCATAACCATTTTCGCCCATTGGGGAAAGGACCACTTTGATTTCTTCAGAAGTATATCCGAATATGGTCTGCCGTTTTTTAATGTTTTCAGTAGTATATGGGTAATCCAGCTTTTTCGGATCAGGCATCAACCTGAGCTTAAGCCGCTCCTCTTTGACCCAAGCATCGTAAGGTTTGTTGTCACAAATAGAGGACTTGATTTCTTCATCAAAGGATATTTTTCCTTTTTCCAGATCAGCCAAAAGCATTCTTCCCGGGCTTATCCGGCCCTTTTCGATGATAGTCGCTTCCCTAACGGGCAATGCACCTGCCTCTGACGAAAGGATCAACCTGTCGTCGTTTGTGATGAAATACCGGAGTGGTCTCAGACCATTTCGATCCAGTGTAGCGCCAATTGATCTGCCATCTGTAAATATCAAAGCAGCAGGACCATCCCAAGGCTCCATCAAAGCAGCATGAAACTTATAAAAAGCTTTGCGGTCCTTGTCCATCATATCATTATCCTGCCAGGCCTCTGGAACCAACATCATCATGACATGCGGAAGTGACCTACCACTTAAAGTTAATAATTCAACCAAGGCATCCAGATTAGCAGAGTCAGAGTTCTGCTTGTTGGTCACAGGCATCACTTTGGACAATTCCTCATCCGTGAAATACATGGAACGCATCAGGGTTTCCTTGGATTTCATTTTGTTCAGGTTACCCCTTATGGTATTGATCTCTCCATTGTGAGAAAGATAGCGAAAAGGCTGCGCCAATCGCCAATTTGGAAAGGTATTGGTTGAAAACCTGGAATGTACAATGGCCAAGCCAGAAGTGATTTTGTTATTTTGGAGATCCTTATAAAAAGGTAAAACCTGATCGGTTCTGAGTTGTCCCTTATAAATTAATGTAAAAGCAGAAAAACTGGCGAAATAAAAGGCGGAATTGACACCGGGAACTGTTCCATTTATAGTTTTCGTCGCATAGTTCCTGAGAACAAATAATTTTCTTTCCAGGTCAATACCACTAAGGCCATCTTCATGGCTTACAAATACCATCTCAATATTTGGCATTACCTCTAGCGCCCCAGAACCAGGTACTGTTTCATCTACCGGGACGTCCCTATAACCCAATAACCGAAAGCCCAATTCTGTAATGATTTTATTCAGTAAAGCTTTTGATTTTTTATAAAGCTGTTTGTTTTTAGGGAAAAAGGTCATACCCACTCCATAACTACCGGCTTCGGGTAATTCAAAGCCTGCTCGTTGGGTCACCTCATTGAGAAATGGATGCGGTAATTGTATTAAGATACCGGCACCATCTCCGGTCTTGGGGTCAGAGCCTCTCCCACCACGATGTTCCATATTGCTCAACATAAAGAGCGCGTCACTGATGGTTTCATGACTCTTTATTCCTTTTACATTTACAACAGCTCCAATCCCACAGGAATCGTGTTCGAAAATATCACGATAAAGTCCTTGATTCATTTATCTTTTATTTAATAGGTTTTTTAATTTTGGTTGCAAAATATAAAAAAAAATTTCCTTTTTTTAAA
>NZ_SLAP01000151.1 GCF_007126775.1 Cecembia sp.
CCGGTGTAGAGTTTGTTAGCGGAAAAAGAATAGAGCACGTAGACACAGAACATATTTAGGTAAAAGACTTAAATAAAAAAGCCCCAAAAGTGGGGCTTGTAGCGAGGAGCAGAATCGAACTGCCGACCTCAGGGTTATGAATCCTGCGCTCTAACCATCTGAGCTACCTCGCCAGGTAATGTAATAATGTCAATTTGACGGAGGCTGGGACTGCCGTCCGCCGCGGCGGATATGAATCCTGCGCTCTAACCATCTGAGCTACCTCGCCAGGTAATGTAATAATGTCAATTTGACGGAGGCTGGGACTGCCGTCCGCCGCGGCGGATATGAATCCTGCACTCTAACCATCTGAGCTACCTCGCCAGGTAATGTAATAATGCCAATTTGACGGAGGCTGGGATTTTCGTCCACTGCAGCGTCTGCCTGAAGGTAGTTACGGATATGAATCCTTAGCTCTAAACTTCTGAGCGTCTTTTCCAAATCGGAATGCAAATATGAAGGCTTGCTAGATGAATTGCAAACAAAAAAGAGTAAAAATTGTCTTTTTTAATAATTAAAAAGAAATGGTTATGGTTAAGAATAAATTTGTAGCTGATTATCAAATCAATACTTCAAGGAAAATTTTATTTCCTTATTTAAGTACTGCAAGTGGACTTGCAGAATGGTTTGCTGATGATGTTTCCATCAACGAAGATAAGAATTTCATTTTCAATTATGATGGAGAAGAACACCATGCCAAAGTTGTTGCATTAAGGAGTAATTATCATGTGAAATTTGACTTTTTTGACCCAAAAAATCCAGATGAGTCCGATCATTCTTACATTGAGTTTAAAATTGAAGAAAATGAATTGACACAGACCCTCTTTTTAAAAGTGATTGATTATAGCAATTCATATGATGATGAAGAGCAGGAATCCATATGGGAGAACCTTGTCAGCCAATTGAAGGAGATAATTGGAGGTTAAAGTTGCTTTTTTTGAAGGAAAATTGAATATTATTACCAACTTTGCCGTTACAGATTTTGGAAGGGCACAGTAGCGAATGAAAAAACTGGATAAGCTAATTTTAGGTTCTTTTATAGGGCCTTTCTTTTTGACCTTTGTAGTGGTAGACTTTATTCTACTCACTGTAAATATGCTCAAATATTTCGACGAAATATTCGGGAAAGGTTTGGGATTTATGATCTATATGGAACTTATATCCTATTTTGTCATCAGTATTTCCCCTATGGCATTCCCTCTGGCTGTTTTATTATCATCGCTGATGACCTTTGGTAATTTGGGTGAGCACTTCGAACTAACAGCTATAAAGGCAAGTGGAATTTCTTTGTTGAGGGCTTTGCGTCCAATTGGAATATTTGTTGTAATACTTACATTTTTTGCATATTTGTCTAATAATTACCTTGTACCTAAAGTCAATCTTAAGACATTTAGTCTTTTATACGACATCAGAATGAAATCACCTTCTTTAGATATAAAGGAAGGAGTTTTTTATGCGGGAATCCCAAATTACAGTATTAAAGTCAATAGAAAATTGGATGATGTAAGGTTAAAAGATATCATCATATATGACCATTCATCTGGTCAGGGCAATATCAATGTAATCTTGGCGGACTCTGGCAGAATGGAGTCTTTTTTTAATGACCGGTACATGAGGCTTACTTTGTACAATGGTGTGAATTATAAAGAATCAAGAGCATCAAGAGGAATCAGTGAAAAACCTGTTGACTTCAGCAGGACTAATTTTTCCGAAAATGAAATGATCTTCAATTTGGAATCTTTCCAGATGAACAGGACGCCGGAAGACTTATGGTCTACCAATAGGTCTATCATGAATATTGCAAAATTGAGACAAGGATTGGATTCCATTGCAGGAGAAATTAATAGCATTGTATACTACAACTACTTGACTACAGAATCTTCGTACAGTTATTTTGGAAGAAACAATAAAATGACGCCACCCGTCGATATCGTGGAGCGAAAGGAATATTATGATTCCATAAGGGTGCTTAGGGCTAAATCCAGGGAATCCAGGCAAAGCTCGCAAAAGGAAGAAGGTTCTGGAAAGATCCAAGCAAGCTCGGAGAATATGGATTCATTATTTTTCGATAGGGACAGTTCCACTGTTTTACTTTCGGACAGCACTGAGAACCTTCTTTTGGATTCACTTCAAATTGAACCTATTCTGGAAAAAAAGGGCGTTACGCCAACCTCAACTAGCCGTAGGAATGTAACTACATTGAGCAAAGAGAATGATACCAATAGCCAACGATTGGCCGAGGATACAGTTGGTAATGTACCGAAGCCTGCTTCTGGAAAAAGTATAATCACTGAATTTACACCAGAGATGCGAGCAAATATGGACTCTATCATTGAAAAGGGTAATTACAGAAGTAGATCTGCCACTGTTGCGATGAACAATGCCCGTACCCTGAAAAATAATTTTAGTAGTAAATTGACCCAAATCAATAATTTAGAAAGAGAGTTCAGGAGGTTTCAGATCGCTTGGTATCAAAAATACACCACAGCAGTGGCTTGTATTGCCATGTTTTTAATAGGAGCACCATTGGGGGCCATTATCAAAAAAGGTGGATTGGGAATGCCGGTACTTGTATCCATCATCTTCTTTATCATTTATTATATGTTGACTATTACTGGAGAGAAATGGGCAAAAGAAGGTATTACGGATCCACTTTTGGGAACTTGGTTTTCAATTTTGGTTCTTCTTCCTTTCGGTTTGTTTTTTCTAAAACAGGCGCGGAAAGATGCCCGCTTATTTGAGGTGGATTATTACACAGAGTTGTTCAAAAAACTGAGGCTGTTTTTCAGAAGAATGCTTGTCAAAACCAATTGAGGGCTTTTAAAATCAAAAGAAAGGTATTACCTTTGCAATTGTTTTAAAACAAATTAATTTAACTAGACATGTATTTAACCTCAGAGAAAAAAGCGGAGTTGTTCAAAAATCATGGCAGGTTAAAAGCTGAAACTGATACCGGATCACCGGAATCGCAGATTGCGTTGTTTACGTACAGGATCAAGCATTTGACTGAGCACTTGAAAATTAACAAAAAAGACCATACATCAAGATTGAGTTTGATGAAGATGGTTGGAAAAAGAAGAAGACTGTTGGACTATTTGGTCAAAAATGATATCGAAAGGTACAGATCTATAATCGCAGAACTTGGATTACGTAAATAATTACATTCTAATGTAAGGTTCTCATGGTGAGAACCTTACTTTTTTATTTCCCCCTGATATTAAGCCTTACTTTTAAACCTTTACTACATTATTTCTTAACAAAATTCTATGTTACCTAATTTGATTACCAAGTCCATCCAGTTAGCGGATGGAAGAGAAATTACAATTGAGACCGGTGCTTTAGCAAAACAGGCAGACGGATCTGTTGTAGTAAGAATGGGAAAGGCTATGCTTTTAGCAACAGTAGTTTCCAAGCCAGAGGCGCAGGAAGGGGTGGATTTTCTACCTATGTCTGTTGATTACCAAGAGAAATTTGCTGCATCAGGAAAGATTCCAGGTGGATTTTTGAAAAGAGAAGGTAGACTTTCAGACTACGAAATTCTCATCAGCCGAATTGTTGATAGGGCTATCCGACCCATTTTTCCAGATGATTACCATGCAGATACGCAGATCAATATTACTTTGATGTCCGCTGATGAAGATGTGCTTCCTGATTGTTTGGCAGGTTTGGCAGCATCAGCTGCATTGGCGGTATCTGATATTCCCTTCAATGGACCGATTTCTGAAGTGCGTGTGGCTAAGATTAATGGAGAACTTAAAATCAACCCAAGCCCTAAAGAGCTTGAAAGTGCAATTTTAGAGTTTATTGTCGCCGGTTCCAATGATTATATATTGATGGTAGAAGGAGAAGCAGATGAGATTTCGGAAGACGAAATGGTCGAAGCCCTTCAATATGCCCATGAAGAGATCAAAAAGCACTGTTTGGTTCAAATGGAGTTGACAAAGGCAGTAGGGAAAGAAGAAAAGCGGGTTTACAATCACGAAAAGTCCGATCCAGCCCTGTTTGAAAAAATGCATGCAGAACTTTATGGAAAGTGTTATGATGTAGTTAGCAAGCAAATTTCAAATAAATCTGAGAGGTCTGAAATGATCAAGGCCATCAAGGAAGGCTTTATTGAAAGTTTAGGAGAAGAGCATGAGTTTGAAGCATCACTTATTGGTCCTTATTTCAGCAAAATCCATAAAGAAGCAGCCAGGAATCTTACTTTGAATGAAAAGAAGAGATTGGATGGTAGAAAACTAGATGAAATCCGGCCAATATGGTCCGTTGTTGACTATTTACCCTCAGCACATGGGTCTGCCATCTTCACAAGAGGAGAAACCCAATCGATCACTACCTGTACTTTGGGAACCAAATTGGATGAACAAATGGTAGATGGTGCCATGATTTCAGGTTACAACAAATTTTTCCTACATTATAATTTTCCTGGGTTTTCAACCGGAGAAGTGAAGATTAACCGAGGGCCTGGCCGTAGGGAGGTAGGGCATGGTAATCTTGCCATGCGGGCATTGAAAAAAGTAATGCCAAAAGACGATGATAATCCATACACCATTCGAATAGTTTCTGACATATTAGAATCCAATGGCTCATCATCCATGGCTACGGTTTGTGCGGGTTCTTTAGCACTCATGGACGCAGGTGTTCCAATCAAATCCCCAGTAACGGGAATTGCAATGGGCATGATATCAGATGCAAAGACAGGGAATTATTCCATATTATCTGATATCTTAGGAGATGAGGACCACTTAGGAGACATGGACTTTAAAGTCACAGGTACTGAAAAAGGAATTACGGCATGTCAAATGGACCTTAAAGTTGAAGGATTGGATTATAATGTGTTGAAAGAAGCACTTTATCAAGCCAAAAATGGAAGGTTGCATATCCTTGAAGAGATCAGTAAAACGCTGGACAAGTCCAGAGAGGATTTAAAACCCCATGCACCAAGATCCTTCAATATGAGTATTCCTAAGGAATTGATCGGTGCCGTGATAGGCCCCGGCGGTAAGGTCATTCAGGAAATCCAAAAAGATACAGGAGCTACCATTGTGATTGAAGAAAAAGATAACATGGGGAAAATCAATATTTTTTCCAATGACGAGACATCAATGAATGGTGCTATTTCAAGGATCAAAGGCATTGTGGCTCAACCTGAAATTGGGGAAACCTATACTGGAAAAGTGAAAAATATCATGCCCTTTGGAGCCTTCATTGAATTTATGCCGGGTAAAGATGGTTTGTTACATATCTCCGAAATTAAATGGGAGAGACTTGAAAATATGGAAGGCGTATTGGAGCCTGGAGAAGAGATCATGGTTAAATTGATTGATGTCGATAAAAAAACGGGTAAATTCAAACTTTCTAGAAAGGTCTTATTGCCAAAACCCGAAAAAACAGATAAAAAAGATTAAGTTTTATAAGTAATTGATTACTTTGAACTTTATTCGAAAGTTTTTCTGTTATTAAATAGTGTCTTAACTGAAAATTAATATTCCCGAATGAGGCAACTAAAAATTAGCAAACAGATTACCAACAGAGAGAGTCAATCTCTGGACAAGTACCTTCAGGAAATTGGAAAAGTGGATTTGCTCACAGCAGATGAGGAAGTCGTCCTGGCTAAAAGGATCCGTGAAGGAGACCAATTGGCATTAGAAAAACTCACCAAAGCCAACCTGAGGTTTGTTGTTTCTGTTGCCAAGCAATACCAAAACCAGGGATTATCTCTTGGAGATCTTATCAATGAAGGAAATCTGGGACTCATCAAAGCTGCGCAGCGCTTTGATGAAACCAGGGGTTTCAAGTTCATTTCATATGCAGTTTGGTGGATAAGACAGTCCATTCTTCAGGCTTTAGCCGAGCAGTCCAGGATTGTTCGTCTGCCATTGAATAGGGTAGGTTCTTTGAATAAAATCAGTAAAACCTTCAGTGAGTTAGAACAGAAGTTTGAAAGAGAGCCTTCACCTGAAGAACTGGCAGAGGTATTGGAAGTGACAGCAGGGGAGGTAGTGGACACCATGAAAATCTCCGGACGTCATGTCTCTATGGATGCTCCGTTCGTTCAGGGTGAGGAAAATAGCTTATTGGACGTTCTTGAAAATGACGGTGATGAGAAGCCTGACGATGGCTTGATGACTGATTCATTGAGAAAAGAGGTTCAAAGAGCACTTTCTACGCTCACTTCAAGAGAAGCTGACGTGATTACGCTTTATTTTGGATTAAATGGAGAGCAAGCAATGACTTTAGAGGAGATTGGTGAAAAGTTTAACCTCACCAGGGAAAGGGTAAGACAGATAAAAGAAAAGGCAATAAGGAGATTAAGGCATACTTCAAGAAGCAAAACGCTAAAACCCTATTTGGGTTAATGATACCAAACTGTGTTTTAGATTACATAAAAAAGGGGATTTTTCCCCTTTTTTTGTAGCCTATAAGCTAAACTGATTCATTTACGGATTGGAGTTTTTGTAATTTTAAACTTTTGATTCCGTATTAGGGAATTTTAACAAGTTTAATCTTTGTTGTCTTATCGATTTTAACAAAATTTGCTAACATTAAAATTAATTGAAATGTCTTCTGAAATAGAAAAAACAAAGGTTTTAATAATTGGTTCAGGACCAGCAGGTTACACTGCAGCTATATATGCTGCAAGGGCAGGGTTAAACCCTGTTCTGTACACCGGAGGTCAACCAGGCGGACAATTGACCATAACCACTGATGTTGAAAATTACCCTGGATATCCCGATGGAATTATGGGACCTGAGATGATGGAGGATTTTAGGAAACAGGCAGAAAGGTTTGGAACACAGGTCCGATATGGAATGGTCACCAAAGTTGATTTTTCTTCCCGGCCATATACCGTAACTGTGGACGAACAAAAAGAAATTATTGCAGAAACAGTTATAATTTCAACAGGTGCTTCTGCGAAATGGCTAGGGATCGAAAGTGAAGAAAGATTAAATGGAAAGGGAGTTTCCGCATGTGCAGTATGTGATGGGTTTTTCTTTAGAGGCCAGGATGTAGCTATTGTAGGTGCAGGAGATACAGCATGTGAAGAAGCTTCTTACCTTGCAAATATCTGTTCTAAGGTATACATGCTTGTAAGAAGAGAAGAAATGAGGGCTTCGCAGATTATGCAGAAAAGGGTGATGAATAACCCTAAAATAGAAATACTTTGGAATACCGAAACAGATGAAATTCTAGGGGTTGATGAGGTAAATGGAGTCAGAGTTTACAATAACAAAACAGGAGAAAAAAGAGAATTAAAAGTCAGCGGTTTTTTCGTGGCGATTGGACATGAGCCCAATACCTCCATTTTCAAAGAAACAATTGATATGGATGAAAATGGTTATATTAAAACTATTCCTGGATCAACCAAAACAAATATTGAGGGTGTATTCGCTTGTGGTGATGCCCAAGATCATATTTACAGACAGGCAGTAACTGCTGCAGGTACGGGTTGTATGGCTGCCTTGGATGCGGAAAGGTATTTGGCTGCCGTGGAATTGGTTTAATGTATTCGAATGAGGTTGAGATATTTTATACTCTTATCTATAATATTTTCGTACATGGGCTTATATCAGGCCCATGCACAAACTTTTCCTAAAATCATTAAAAAACCAAGGCAGGTAAAAGGTACAGACACACCTGCCAATAACCCTCTTTTGCGGGATATTCGTCTTTTTGATTCTCAAAAATACCTTCAGGATGTAGTAAGGGAAACCGACTCCTTATTGTATAAAGATTATGTGAATCTTAAAAAAAGATTAAGCATAGTTTCTGAAGACACAATTTCCCTCATTTGGGCACCTACCAATCAGTTGGTTCAGGTGTCCGAACAGATACTAATAGACAGCATTTGGGTTACAGCTTTTGAGTATTTCTCTTCTTGGGACAGTAAAAAAATCAATATTTATGATTTTAATCCAAAAGATTTTAAGGATACTGTTTACGTTAAATTGTATGATAATTTTTTTGGAACTGATTGGAAACTTCCATTGGACCAGACCCAGATAACTTCTGAATTTGGGTTCAGAAGGTACCGCTGGCACCACGGCACAGATTTAAGATTGAGGACAGGAGATCCTGTTTACAGCACATTTGATGGTATTGTTAGAATTAGGTCCTATGATAGGAATGGCTATGGATACTATGTGGTTGTGCGTCATAAAAATGGTTTGGAAACACTTTATGGTCACCTTTCTAAATTGCTCGTTGATGTTGGTCAGGAAGTAAAAGCGGGGGATATCCTTGGACTTGGAGGGAGTACAGGAAGAAGTACAGGACCTCATTTACATTTTGAAGTCAGGTACCAGGGATTGTCCATTAATCCTACCGATATGTTTGATTTTAATGTAGGCAAATTGAGGTCTGATATTTATATGATAACTTCAGCCAGTTTTGAACATGTTGTTAAAGCTCAGGAGGCAGTTTATCATAGAGTTAGAAGTGGAGAAAACTTAAGTATTATAGCCAGGAGGTACGGAGTTAGAATCAGTACGATAACACGCTTAAATGGCATTTCAACCAATTCAGTTTTGAGGGTTGGACAACGCTTAAGAATAAGATAAATAAATATGAAACTTGATATTTTAGTAATTGCAGCGCATCCTGATGATGCAGAATTGGCTTGTTCCGGAACCATAGCAGCTCATGTTGCCAAAGGGTATAAAGTTGGAATATTGGACCTTACCCGAGGAGAAATGGGAACAAGGGGAACCCCTGAATTAAGGCTTAATGAGTCTGAAGTATCTGCAAGGATTTTAAATCTTGCAGTCAGAGAGAACCTTGGTTTCAAGGATATTTTTTTCAAAAATGACGATTCCCACAAAATGGAAGTCATAAAAATCATTAGAAAATACCAGCCTGAAATTGTATTGGCTAACGCGGTCACTGATAGACATCCAGATCATGGAAAGGGAAGTTCTTTGGCTTCGGATGCTTGCTTTATGAGTGGATTAAGAAAAATTGAAACCTTTAAGAATGGTGTGGCTCAGGAGGCTTGGAGACCAAAATTTGTCTATCATTATATTCAAAATAATTATATCAAACCAGATTTCGTTGTTGATATAACGGGTTATTGGGAGCAAAAAATAGCCAGTATAAAGGCCTTTAAATCTCAATTTTATGATCCGGAAAATAAAGAACCTGAGAGTTTTATTTCATCTGAGGGTTTTTTAGATTTTTTAGAGGCAAGGGCCAAGGAATTGGGACACAGCATTATGGTTAAATATGGTGAAGGCTTTACCATAGAGCGAATGATTGGAGTAGAAGATCTATTCTCTATTAAATAACAAACTCAATAGGATTTTTTAATCATGGGGCTAGTCTGGAAATTTCCCATTTGCCTGTACTTTCAAGCCTGTACAAAATTCTATCGTGAAGTCGGCTTGGCCTTCCTTGCCAAAATTCTAGTTCACTTGGGTTTACTCTATAGCCACCCCAGTGTTCTGGCCTTGTAATGGAATTGGGATTGAATTTTTTTTGCAAATCGGCTTCCTTTTCTGTTAAAATTTCCCTTGCTGTAATGGTTTCACTTTGA
Organism: Cecembia sp.; assembly: GCF_007126775.1. Classification (GTDB taxonomy): domain Bacteria; phylum Bacteroidota; class Bacteroidia; order Cytophagales; family Cyclobacteriaceae; genus Cecembia. The sequence goes on from NZ_SLAP01000151.1 coordinate 9,572, forward strand.
GGAGAAACCCAGGCTCCGATCTGACTGCTATATGGTCTGGAAAAGAAATAATCATCTGACTCTTTGGGACTAACTTTTTCGACTTTTCCTGAAATACGGATCTGTCTTTCCAACTCTGCCCAATAAAAAGTCAAGGCTACATATGGGTTATCTTTTAATTCTTTTCCTTTGGTGCTATTATAATTGGTAAAAAAAACAAAGCCAGAGTCAATCCCCTTTAGAAGTACTACCCTAGAATTGGGTCGGCCATTATTTTGTACCGTTGCCAGGTTCATTGCATTGATTTCGAGTACTTTTGCTTCCAAGGCTTCATTAAACCATAAGCGAAATTGATCCATTGGAGAAGGCTTTACATCTGATACATCAAGGGACTTCAACGAATAATCTATTCGGATATCTGATATTTTCATGTTTTAATCTTTTTGGTATAAAATTATCATACTTATTGTATTTAAAAAATTTAGATATAAATTAAAAGCACAAGAATTGTTTGGATATGAATGATGATAAAAACAAATCCGTATCAGCTGGGAGTTTATTGATTTCTGAGCCTTTTTTACAAGATGAGAACTTTGTCCGCTCTGTTGTATTGGTATGCGAAAACAATGAAAATGGATCTTTTGGGTTGGTTTTGAATAAGTTATCTATTTTAAAGTTAAACGAATTGATTGATAATATCAGTTCTCTACAGTGCGATGTGTATGTCGGAGGACCTGTTGAACAAAACACGCTTCATTTCATATACAGAGGTAGTAAATTGCTTGATGCTAGTATTCAGCTTGCAGATGACTTATGGTGGGGAGGAGAATTCGATGAACTTTTGGAATACTTAAAGATCGGCAAAATAGATGAAAAAGAAATCCGCTTTTTTATTGGGTATTCAGGATGGGCTACGGGTCAATTGGACAGTGAATTGGAAGAAAACACTTGGATAGTAACCAATAGAATAGATACCGAAAGTATTTTTACTGCTTCTCCGGATGAATTGTGGAGAATTATTTTGAAAAATATGGGAGGAGAATACCAGCAGTTGGCAAATTATCCAATTGACCCAAGATTAAATTAAATTCTATTTATTACTTTTGTTAGGTAAGCGATTAAATAGTACAGGAAAATTATGGACAAGGATAAGGAAATGTCTGAAGAAGACAAGGTGACCCAAACTGAGAATGAATCTTTAGTGGAAGGTAAGGTTGAAACAACTGAAGAGAATGAATTGGTTGAAGAAGATGAATCTTCCAATGAAGAAGAAGAGTCAGAAGAAGTAGATTATTCCAACTTTTCAAAAAAAGAACTGGTAACTGCATTGAAAGAATTGTCAGCGTCTGGGAAATTTTTAAAAATTGACAGTACCGTAGCAGAGATCAAAAATCATTTTGATGAAATTTTCAGCAAGGAAAAAGAGGCTGCACTTCAAGAGTTCATAAATAACGGGGGGAATGCGGATGATTTTCAATACAGGACCACTGATGAAGACAAAACATTTTTTGCACAGTACAATGATTTTCGGGAGAGAAAATCCCAATTTCTAAAGGAGCAGGAAAAGCAGAAAGAAAAAAATCTGCTGGCTAAGAATCAAATCTTGGATAAATTGAGGGAATTGGTAGATGGAGAGGAAACCACACACAGTATCAATACCATCAAACAGATTCAGGAGGAGTGGAGAAGTATAGGTGCTGTACCTTCTTCTCAGAATAGAAGTCTATGGGCTTCCTATAATGCCTTAATGGACAGGTTTTACGACAATAGAAGTATTTACTTTGAGTTGAAAGAACTTGATAGGAAAAAGAATCTTGAACAAAAATTGGATATTGTAGAAAGAGCAGAAGCTCTTAATGCAGTTGAAGACTTAAAAGAGGCTATCAAATCCCTCAATGAACTTCATGAAGAATTTAAACATATAGGCCCTGTTCCAAGAGAAGAGCAAGAGCCATTATGGCAAAAATTTAAGGCTGCCTCTGATGCTATATATGATAAAAGAAAGGAATTTTATGAGGGGCAAAAAGAGGTTTTAAAAGAAAACCTAGAAAAGAAAGAATCTTTGATAGGGAAACTGGATGAATTTAAGGATTTCTCTGCATCCAGAATAAAAGAATGGAATATCAAGACCAAAGAAGTATTAGAGATCCAGAAAGCATGGGAAGCCTCGGGACCTGTGCCTAGAGAATTTGGTAAAGATGTCAATAAAAGGTTTTGGGGCTTTTTCAAACAGTTTTTTCATAACAAAAACCTCTTTTTCAAAGAGCTTGATGAAATTCGTTTGCAAAATAAAAATAAAGCGGAGGAACTTATATCGAAAGCAGAAGAATTGATGAACAATACGGATTGGCAGGAGACGGCCAACAAACTCATCAATTTGCAACAAGAGTGGAAAAAAATAGGACCTACGCCTGAAAAAGTAAGGGACGATCTTTATAAAAGATTTAAATCAGCCTGTGATACTTTTTTTGAAAACAGGAGAAATTCAAATAAACAGATAAATAAAGAGTTTGAAGAAAATCTTAAGGAAAAAGAATCTGTTTGTAAAGAAATACTTAATGAAGCGGCAGGGGAGTCTCTAAGTGAAGAAAAGTTGGAAACGCTTATTGGCAAATTCAATACCATTGGGTTTGTGCCTAGAAAAAACATGAAGGAAATACAAGCCAAATTCAATGAGGCAGTTGATACGTATGTCAAAAAACTGGGAATTGAAGGGGGAAATAAGGAAGAGTTTTTATTTAGGCTTAATCTCAACAAAATCCAGGCGGATCCAAATAGCAATAGAGTTCTAAATAAAAAAGAACATGGTATTCGCAAACAGATTGGAGATCTTGAGAATAACATAACATTATGGAAAAATAACCTCGAGTTTTTTGCCTCTTCAAAAACCGCTGACAAACTCAAAGATCAATTTGACGAGAAAATTCAGAAGGCAGAGAGAGAAATTGAGAAATTAAAGAAAAAACTTTCGATACTTAGAGAATTTTAATACACTCATAAATAAGGGGATAGTAAATATCCCTTTATTTTTTTTCTAAAACCTTTTGCGCGAACAATCTAACCATCTATATTTGCACCACGTTTTCAGTCAAAGGGCTGGATGTTAAAAATAAGCCTCCTTAGCTCAGCTGGTAGAGCAACTGACTTGTAATCAGTAGGTCGCTGGTTCGATCCCGGCAGGGGGCTCTGTTTTTGCACAGATTTCAGTAATATCTTTCCCGAGCTCAGGAAAGTTGATTCACTGTTTTGAATATAAGAATCATGAGTGGTAGTTCAGCTGGTTAGCATGCCTGTCCCGAGTCCTCGGGAAGGTCGTTTGTCCGAGTTGAAAAGTAATTAGGAGTGGTAGTTCAGCTGGTTAGAATGCCTGCCTGTCACGCAGGAGGTCGCGGGTTCGAGTCCCGTCCATTCCGCTTGTTTTATATCTATAAAGATAGATACTAAGTACTTAATTATGCACAAAAATCTCTTTAAGTAATAATATTTTTAAATTATGCTTAAAATATCAGGAGTGGTAGTTCAGCTGGTTAGAATGCCTGCCTGTCACGCAGGAGGTCGCGGGTTCGAGTCCCGTCCATTCCGCGAAACCTCAGTTAAAAGCTGGGGTTTTTTTGTTTATGAAATATTATGTATATATCATAGAATCCCTGGTAGACGGTACTTTTTACATCGGTGTATCTTCAGATCCGGAGAAA
>NZ_SLAP01000150.1 GCF_007126775.1 Cecembia sp.
ATTTAAAATAATCAAATTATATTTCTAATTTAGAAACAATCCAAAATACATTGCGTATAGAGCGAAAAAGAAAAAAGAGCCTTTCTTACGATTTTAAAATACGATCGTATTTTGGAGAGTTTGTTACATATCCCTATTTTTGATCGGATTAACAAAGAGGTGTAGCGTGAAGAAAATCGCCATATTAGCATCCGGTAATGGCAGCAATGCTGAGGAAATCATGAAATATTTCCAGGGTTCACAAAAGGGCAAAGTTATATTGATTGGATCTAACAAAAAAGAGGCCTTTGTTCTTGAAAGAGCCCGAAAATTCGGAATTGACAGTTTTATTTTTAACAAAACAGAAATGGAGGATGGAGGCGTTACCAAAAGGCTTCAAGAGAACAAAGTAGATTTTGTTGTGCTTGCAGGTTTTTTGCTGAAAATCCCAGACAACTTATTGCATGCCTATCCCAACCAAATAATCAATATACATCCAGCACTTTTGCCCAAATACGGAGGGAAAGGAATGTATGGTACAAAAGTACATGAGGCGGTTAAAGCATCAGGGGATAAACAGACAGGAATAACTATTCATTTGGTAAATGAAAATTATGATGAGGGAAAAATTATCTTTCAAGCTGCTGTAAGCATCAGTCCTGAAGATGATTCAGAGGCTATTGCAAAAAAAGTACATCAATTAGAGTACAAATACTTCCCAAATGTGATCGAAAGTCTACTATAATGCCTTGATTTTCCTACCTTTGCGACTTGAAAAAATTCTCACCAAAATAGAACCATAAGGCATCTGACAAAAGCTAATTTATGTCTATGTCTTTATTGTATTTCAAAAAACATGGCCAGTAAAAAAATTCAATCTGCACTCATTTCCGTTTATTACAAAGACAATCTTGAACCCATCATTGCCTTATTGAAGCAACATGGAGTCAAAATATACTCTACAGGTGGTACCCAAAAATTTATTGAGGATCAGGATGCCGAAGTAATCCCAGTGGAAGAACTTACCGGGTATCCCTCAATTTTTGGAGGAAGGGTCAAAACGCTTCATCCAAAAATCTTTGGAGGTATCCTGCATAGAAGGGAGCATGAAGGAGATGTAAGTCAAACTACAGAATTTGACATCCCCGCCATTGACCTTGTAATAGTAGACCTTTATCCTTTCGAAGAAACAGTTGCATCAGGTGCTTCAGAAGCAGATACTATCGAAAAAATTGATATCGGTGGAATTTCCCTTATCCGTGCTGCTGCTAAAAATTTCAAAGATGTGGTTATCATCGCTTCTAAAGCCCAGTATGGAGAATTAGAAGAAAAACTAAAAACTCAAAGTGGGGCTACTACCCTTGAAGATAGGAGGTATTTTGCAACTCAGGCATTTCAGGTATCTTCTCATTATGATACTCATATTTTTAAGTATTTTAATCAAACAGAGGACATCAAAGCCTTAAAGATTTCTGAAAATAAAGCAAAGACACTCCGGTATGGGGAAAACCCCCACCAAGCAGCCCATTTCTTTGGTGATCTGAATGAAATGTTTGATCAATTGAATGGAAAGGAATTGTCTTACAATAACTTGGTCGATATTGACGCTGCCGTAGCATTGATTGCCGAATTCAAAGGAGAAACCGCCTTCGCAATTCTTAAGCACACCAATGCCTGTGGTGTAGCAATTGCTCCTACAGTAAAAGAAGCCTATCAGAAGGCTTTCGCTGCTGATACCACTTCTGCTTTTGGTGGGGTACTGGTAACTAACCAAACTGTGGATCTGGCTGCAGCAGAAACGATGAACAGCCTGTTTTTTGAGGTACTAATAGCTCCTTCTTTCGAAAATGATGCATTGGAATTATTAAAAAGCAAGAAGAATAGGATACTCTTGCTCCAAAAAATAGCTGCTCCGGGAACAAAACTGGTCAAAACATTACTTAATGGATTTATTGAACAAGACAAAGATTTAAAGACCGAAACCATAGCTGACTTTAAAGTTATGACCAAAGTGGCACCTTCGGATGAAGAGAAAAAGGCTTTGGTTTTTGCTGCTAAAATCTGTAAACATACCAAATCCAATACCATTGTACTGAGCAATAGCAATCAGCTTTTTGCATCAGGGGTAGGCCAAACCTCTAGGGTGGACGCATTGAAACAGGCCATAGAAAAAGCTGGGTCTTTCGGTTTTGACCTCAAAGGTGCAGTGATGGCTTCTGATGCCTTTTTCCCTTTTCCTGACTGCGTAGAAATTGCTCATGGTGCAGGTATCAATGCGGTGGTACAGCCGGGAGGATCTATTAAGGATAAAGATTCTATTGATTATTGTGATGCCTATGGCATGAGTATGGTCATGACGGGAGTAAGGCATTTTAAACATTAAACGATATTAAAGAAGATAACCTGTTATTTAATGGACACAAAACCATCTGGGGTTTCAACAGTAAAACCTCGATGGTTTTTTTATTTACCGGATTCTATCTGCTAATTTGCAACTCAGCGCTAACAGCCCTGAAAATTGCGTAAATTGGTAGAAAGTGTTTATTAAAATGTCACTTTCATTTCTATTTAGCGTACAAGTTTAAGATGAAACAACACCAACTTAAAATTTACAATACCCTTTCCAGAAAGAAAGAAAATTTTGAACCCATTAATTCTCCTTTTGTAGGCATGTATGTTTGTGGGCCTACTGTTTATGGGGATGCCCATTTGGGTCATGCCCGTCCTGCAATTACTTTTGACACAGTTTATAGGTATCTAAGTTATTTAGACTATAAGGTGAGGTATGTCAGAAACATCACGGATGTGGGTCATTTGACAGGTGATGCAGACGAAGGGGAAGATAAGATTGCGAAAAAAGCTAAATTGGAGCAATTAGAACCCATGGAAGTCGCTCAGCAATACACTGATACCTATCATAGGGATATGGAGCTTTTGAATACTATTAAGCCTAGTATTGAACCCAGGGCAACGGGTCATATTCCTGAGCAAATAGCTTTGGTAACTTCAATATTGGAAGAAGGCCTTGCTTATGAAGTCAATGGTTCCGTTTACTTCGATGTTTTGAAGTACAATGAAAAAGAAAAGTATGGGAAACTTTCCGGAAGGGTTCTGGAGGAATTGATGGTGGGAACACGTGATTTAGATGGGCAGGGAGAAAAAAGAAATACTGTTGATTTTGCACTTTGGAAAAAAGCTGCACCAGAACACCTTATGAAATGGGATTCACCATGGGGGCTTGGTTTCCCTGGCTGGCATTTAGAATGTACAGCCATGTCATCAAAATATTTAGGTAAACATTTTGACATACACGGGGGGGGGATGGACCTTATGTTTCCTCATCATGAATGTGAAATTGCCCAAGGCAATGCATGTAACCATCAAGATCCTGCAAAATATTGGATGCATAACAATATGATTACCATCAATGGGCAAAAAATGGGGAAATCATTGGGCAACTTTATAACCCTACAGGAATTATTTACAGGAGAGCATAAGTTATTGGAACAGGCGTACAGTCCCATGACCATTCGGTTTTTTATCTTAACTGCACACTACAGATCTACATTGGACTTTTCCAATGAGGCACTGAAGGCTGCTCAAAAAGGGTTTAAAAAAATCATCAATGGACTACAGATTGCAAAAAAACTGAAATATGTCAATGAGGAAAATGTCCACTTGGATGAGGAACAAGTCAGACAGGTAACAAGCAGTATTCAAAATGCCTACAGGGCTATGGATGATGATTTTAATACCGCTCAAGCCATCGGTCATGTGTTTAATCTATTGAAAAAAATAAATTCCTTTTACACGGGACAGTTGAAGCCTGGTGTACTTGGGGAAACTATTTTTCAGAAAATGATAAATACTTACATTATTTTCGTGGAAAAAATCCTGGGGTTAAAGGAGGAACAACCCGAGACCCAAGAAGGACTTATCAATGTTTTGCTGAAAATATATGGTGAAGCCAAAATAGCAAGAAATTATGATAAAGTTGATGAAATAAGAGCTGGTCTTAAAGAAATGGGCTATGTAGTCAAAGACATGAAAGATAAAATTGATTGGGCATATGAAGAGTAAGTTGTTATTATTGTCCTTACTGGTAGCTATATTTTGGTCCTGCAGTGGAGATAAAGTTAGTGATGGTATCCAAGAACCGATAGTTTTCAGGTCGACACCCGATTTTAATGCAGATTCAGCCTATTTCTTTATCCAGAAGCAAGTAGACTTTGGTCCAAGAGTACCTAATACCGATGGCCATAGAAAGACGAGAGATTGGTTGATAAGGAAATTTGAAAGCTTTGGGTTGGAAGTAAAAACACAGGATTTCCAAGCCAGAACTTACGATAATCTCACTTGGGATTTGACCAATATTATTGCATCTTATAATCCCTCTGCCAAAAAAAGGATTTTACTAGGGGCTCACTGGGATACCCGAAGGATTGCTGATAAGGACACCGAAAGAATGGATGAGCCTATAGATGGAGCCAATGATGGAGGGTCCGGGGTAGGTGTACTTCTAGAAATCGCCCGGATTATTTCCGCTCTGGAAGAAAACCTTGAAATTGGTATTGATTTTATTCTGTTTGACGGTGAAGATGATGGAGAACCTGAGCACAGCAATTTCAAAAACAATAATCAAATTTGGTGGTGTTTAGGATCTCAACATTGGTCAAAAACACCGCATCAACCAGGATATTCGGCCTATTATGGTATTTTGGTAGATCTTGTCGGAGCAAAAGGTGCTAGATTCTATAGAGAAGGCTATTCCATGCGATATGCTAAAAACATTGTTAATAAAGTATGGAATTTTGCTTCAGAATTAGGATATTCAGACTTCTTTATAGCAAAAGACGCTCCGGAAATTATTGATGACCACGTCTTTGTAAATCGAGATGCAAAAATTCCAATGATTAATATTGTTGAGTTTTCTCCAAATTATGGGTTTGGCCATTACCACCATACCCATTTGGACAATATGGATATCATAGATCGGCGGACATTAAAAGCCGTAGGTCAGACAGTTTTGTTCACGCTGTTTCAGGAATAATTTAATTCCATAACCACATACAACCATGAAAAAAGGGCATCAGGTTACAATGAAAGAAATTGCCAAAAAGCTGGGGGTTTCTGTTTCAACTGTTTCCAGGGCGCTTAAAGACTCCCCTGAACTACATCCAGAAACCAAAAAGCGGATTGTAGAAATGGCCAAGAGTATGAATTATCAATATAATTTGTTGGCACAAAGTCTAAGGATCAGTAAAAGCAAAGTTTTAGGGGTAATTGTTCCCGAGTTGACTTCACACTTTTTTTCCAGTAATATCAGTGGCATTCAGGACACCGCTTACAAAAGAGGTTATAATATAATGATTTGCCAATCCAACGAATCCTATGAACAGGAAAAAGCCAACGTAAGGACTCTGGTCTCTTCTCAAGTGGATGGTTTATTGATTTCCCTCAGTAGGGAAACAAAAAATTACGATCATCTAAGGGAATTATATGATCGTGAGATTCCATTTATGATGTTTGATAGGGTTACAGAAGAAATACCCGTTTCAAGAGTAACAGTGGATGATGCACATGGTGCTTATTTGGCAGTGCAGCACCTTCTTGAACAGGGTTGTAAAAAAGTGGCTTATTTTTCAGGCCCTGAAGACTTATATATCAGTAAAAAAAGGAAAGAGGGATATTTGCTTGCATTGGCCGAGTTTGGAATATCTGAAAGTGATAGTAAAATCTATGTAACTGACCTTACTGCCGAAATGAATCGCGAAATGACATTAAAAATGTTGGAAAGTAATGATAGGCCTGATGCAGTATTCGCAATGATTGACCCACTGGCGGTAGATATCATGATGGTTTTAAAAGAGAGAGGAATCAAAATCCCAAATGATATTGCATTGGCAGGTTTTACCAATAATCCTACCTCGGCAGTAATTGAACCTTCTTTGACAACAGTTTCTCAACCTGGTTATGAGATGGGCCAAATTGCAGCCAATCACCTGCTGGATCAACTGGACGACTTGGTTTCGGATGAACCCCAATCATTTATATTGCATACTACGCTTGTTCCAAGAAATTCATCCAAAAAAGCTTAACTAAGAACAGAATTAAAGTAAACCCTATTGAGCCTATGACACCTATTTTGGAATCAAAGCGATTTGGTGAAACTCCCGAAGGTGAAGAAATTACTTTATTCACATTAAGTTTGGGAAATAAAATCAGTATTTCCTTCATGAACTATGGGGCCACTTGGACACATCTATTCATTCCAGACAAAAATGGGAATCTGGAAGATGTTGTTCTTGGGTTTGATGATTTAAAAGGTTATTTACATCAAGAATATCTAGATAATTATTGTTATCTAGGATCGACAGTAGGAAGAGTAGCCGGCAGGTTTTCTGGAAATCAATTTTCCATTGATGGCAAAACATATCATTTGCCAAAAAATCAAGGAGGAATTCATTTGCACGGGGGAATGGAAGGCTGGGATAAAAAAATCTGGATAGCACAACCATTTGAAACCGACGATTCCTCAGGGGTAACCTTTTTTTATAAAAGTCCAGACGGAGAAGAAAACTATCCTGGCACAGTTGAAGCTTGGGTAACCTATACTCTGGATGCCAGCGGTTCCTTTGAAATCAGTTATAAGGCAATTACAGATAAAAAGACTATAGTCAACCCTACCAATCATGCTTATTTTAATTTAAGTGGAGATTTTTCAAAGAACATTGAAGACCATGAGTTTTGGGTGGACGCTGAACATTACCTGCCTGTCAATGTAAACAGCCTACCTACCGGTGAAATTGCACATGTCGCAGGAACTCCCTTTGATTTTAGAAGACCTTCTTTAATTGAGGCCCATCTTCATCAGCAAAACGATCAGCTTAAACTGGCAAATGGAATTGATCATTGCTTTGTTTTAAACCCCTCTGAAAAGTCTGCAATCCTGCATCATCCCAAATCGGGAAGGACACTTACATTATCTACCACAGCGCCAGGGCTTCAGGTTTATACCGGAAATTATCTGAATGGATCTTTCAAGGGCAAAGGCAACTCCCCATTTGATAAAAGAGCCGCCATTTGTCTGGAAACTCAATATTTCCCGGATGCGCCTACTCATGCTGAATTTCCCACAATTCTTTTATTACCGGGTGAGGTGTTTAAATCAAGGACAGTTTTTGCATTTTCTGTAGAAGAATGAGAGCTCAGGTCATCAAAAAATTCATGGAAGTATTTCAGCATGAGCAAAAGACAGTATGCTTTTCTCCTGGCAGGATTAATTTGATAGGTGAACATACGGACTATAATGAGGGTTTTGTCATGCCTGCAGCCATTAACTTGGGAATTTATATGGCTTTAGCTGCCAATGATCTGTCAATTTGCAGGGTATACTCCATAGATTTTGAAGAAGAATTTACCTTTCATTTGGAGGCATTGGCTCCAAAAAAAGGACATTGGGCAACGTATATCATGGGGATTATCTCCCAATTGCAACAGGCAGGTTATCCAGTTAAAAGCTTTGATATGGTTTTTGGAGGAGACTTACCTATTGGAGCTGGATTGTCCTCCTCTGCGGCCTTGGAATGTGCGGCAGGTTTCGGTTTATCCCAATTGTTTAAGTTTGATATTCCCAAGCATTCCTTAATTCATTACGCCCAAAAGGCCGAAAATTTATTTGCAGGGGTACAATGCGGCGTTATGGATCAATTTGCCTCTGTCATGGGGAAAAAAGATCATGTCATCAGGCTGGACTGTAGAGATTTATCATTCGACTATTTCCCCCTTAATTTGGAGCACTATCAATTATTACTCGTTGATACTCAGGTAAAGCATTCCTTGGCTGATTCTGCTTATAACAGTCGAAGATTTGATTGCGCAGAGGTTGTATTGCTGGCACAACAAAACCAAGTGGGCATAACATCTCTTCGGGACCTAAAATTGAAACACTTAGATGAGATAGTGCCTTTTATTGAAGAAGAGGTTTTGGGAAGAGGAATTTATGTCATTGAGGAGAATGAAAGGGTTATGGAAGCCTCTGAGGCCTTAAAGGAAGGTAACCTAATAAAGGTTGGGGAATTAATGTATGCCTCACATCTGGGGCTAAGTGATAAATATGGTGTAAGCTGTCCCGAACTTGATTTTTTGGTAGAATTTACAAAGCCTTTGGATGCAATCTTGGGCAGCCGAATGATGGGCGGCGGTTTTGGAGGTTGTACAATAAATATTATCAGGAATGACTTTCAAGAAGAGTTTCAAAGAATAATCACCTCTGCTTATGATCACCGCTTTATGAAGTCCCCTAAATTCTATCAAGTAAGGTTAGAGGAAGGAACAAGATTGATTTAGCCGTCCATGATAGAATTTACAGTTCAAAAACATAAAAAAAAGCAGTCCCAAGGGACTGCTTTTGAATTTTTAATGAGCGGTCATCACCTCTGTTGATTTGGCGTTCTTTTGCCAAATAAAGAAAATGATAAACAAAACGATCAATATTCCAGGAAAAGAGACCATTTTCAATAAAGTAGCTTGCCCGGCAGCAAGCTCTGTATCGTGTACAAGTCTAGCTGTATCAATCCATTTACCTATAATTGGCTGAAAAATTGCGGTTGAAAACATCCCCACTCCACCAATGATTGACATACCTAGGGCACCGCTCAAAGGAACTCTTTGCGCAACAGCTCCCACCATTACTGGCCAAAAATAACAAACGCCTATTGCGAAAATAATTGCTGCGAAATAAGCCATCGGACCAGTTACTACACTGAATAAGTATACTCCCAAGGTAGCAAAAATAGCCCCTCCCAGAAGTACTCCAGTTTGTCCGAGTGTCTTTACTACAGGCCCTGCAAAGAATCTCCCCACTGCCATTACACCGGTTGTCAATGCGAGAATTAACATTCCACTTGCCCCACTTTCACTCATCACAATATTTACCCACTGTTGAGGACCAAATTCTGAAATTGCTGTCAATGCCATGCAAATAAATAAGAAAATAAAAACAGGGGAAAATAATGCCTTTACATTACTTGCCAAAGATGTAACTCCTTCTACCGTTGGTTTCGGGAAAGTCTTACCAAAGAACAAAACAGCATATGCTATCGTAGGAATCATAATTACCCACATTTGTGCCTGCCATCCAAATCCGCTATCAGTCATGAATTTAGAAACAAGGCTTCCTATAACAATTCCTCCAGGGAACCACATATGGAACCTATTGAGCATTTTGTTCATCTTTACTCCGGAATACATGTCCGCAATCATTGGGTTACATGCTGCTTCTGTACAACCATTGCCAAAGCCAATAAATAAAGTGGAAATCAAAAGCAATCCATATCCTTGGGCATAAATGGTCAAAATAATACCCAATGTATGAGTTATAAAAGCAATACGCATGATATTTTTAGGGCCTACAGTATGATAGAAAATCCCTCCTAGAATCATTGATATGGGAAATCCTAAAAACCACATGGAATTGATAAACCCTAATTGTTCAGCTGTTAAACCAAATTCTCTTCCCAATTCGGGTAGAATTCCTGCTCGGATGGAGAAGGATAGGGCTGTTGTGATAAGTGCCAAGCAGCTTGCATTAAACAAAGCTCCTTTATTGATGTTTTCGTTCATTGTAGTTGGGTTTAAAAGGTTTAAATTGACTTAATAAATAGGATGATTGGTTAAATTATTCGGAAAATATAAAAAAAATTACGGATTACTATTTTGCCATCTATAAAAATATCAATAAGACCTTCTTTCCCAATGGATTATTTTAATTTAATTCCTTTCTTTTCTACCTTTAAGCCTATCAATCTACGATAAAAATACTGTCAGAAATATTTTGATAAGTTTCATCAGTTCGGTTTTTGTACTGAATTTTGAGAACATAGGAGCCAGTAGGTAATTTTTCTCCATCAAAAGTGCCATCCCATATGCAAGAAGCTTTCCTATCTGTAATATCCTTGTCACTACAATAAAAAAGTAGCTGGCCCCATTTATTATAAATCCAAATACTCAATTCATCTACCAAGTAATTAGAATAAACCATGAAATTCTTTTCACCATTCAAAGGTTGAACAGCGTTGGGATATACAACTTGAAATTTACAATTCTCAACTACTGTAAATTCAGTGGAATATTGGCAGCCCTCAATATTGGTAACAGTTAAAGTGTACTGACCTGGCCTTTCTGGTTGAAAAAGTCTTTGCGAATGTACCACCTCTCCTTCAAATACCCATTCATAAAATTCAAAAGACCCTGGATCAATGATTTCTGCAGCTTCGTAAAATAAACAGATTACGTATTCATCTTCTGTTATTGGCCTTACTTCATCTACACTTTTTAAAATCAAAATTTCATCTTGCGCCAAGATACAACCCAAATGATTCATGGCTTCCACCTCATATACTCCCTCCTCCTCTATTGCGACAACCAATTCATTCTCAAATTGGGTCAGTTCCAATTTATTACCATTGGGATCCAAATAATACCACACAATTTTGTCTATCGAGTCTTCTTCGGTATTAAGACTAAGTAAAGTAAATCCTGGATCTTCGCAGATAAACCCTCCAATTATTTCTAAATCTACGGAAGTCACGGGTTCATCAATAATAAAAGAGATAAAAGGATCAGGACATGGACGGCTTCCCAATGGCCTTACTTCCAAAAAGAATTCCCCAAAAAATTCAGGCTCAAAAAACTGTCCATTACTTAAACTGTCTAAGTTTTGATCATACCAGATGAATTCAAATTCATCCGGATTGGCATCAACGATATTTGCCCAATAAATTAATTTACCATCACAATCTTCTTCATATATTTCAGGCAAAAAAGTAATAGATTCATTTATTAAAACTTCCACTGTTTTGATGATCCTACATAGGTTTTCCGCTTCATTTGCACCATTTGCCTCAAATTCATAGACACCTTGTTCATCAAATGTAAAGGACTCTCCAGTTTCAATACTCAATAATTGACCGGATGGCGTTTTTATTGTGAAGACTAAGTCTAATTCAGTTTCAGGAACCAATTCGAAAGAATCACATATATTGAGGTTTTCAGGAATGTCAAATAAAGCTTGGTTTTCACTGATTTCCACAAGAATGAGTTTTCTACCTATTTCACATCCCAATTCGTTAAAAAGTGCTACTTCATATGCGCCAATCTCCTCCACTGTAAATTCATTCAAGTCATCGAATTGTGGCAGATCAATACCATTTCCGTCTTCATCATAAACCAGCCATCTTATTCTATCTACCTCATCAAAATCCGTATCAAAAGAAATCACAGAAGTCGGGTCAAAGGGACAAAATGGTGTAGCCCTTAAATCAATATCCAGCTCCAAAACCGGCCTTCGGACTTCAAATACCTTAGCGGGAATTGGACAGGATTCAGTATTCAGTGGTTGAACATCCAACTTAAACTCCCCAAAGGAGGTCGGAAAAAGAAAACGGCCTGTACCAATTACTTGGTCACTTTCATTAAACCAACGGATGTTCAATTGACTAATATCTACATTTGGATCAGCAAACTGAACCTCAAATGTTTTATTACCAAAACAGTCTTCATTCAATAATATTGGTTCATATTCCACGGGTTGGGTCACATTGACAAAAAAACTTCTTTGTCTTGGGCAAAGACCAGTCTCTTCATTTAAAACTTTACCCACAATAACATATTCACCGGCTTGATCTAATGTGAATGCTTGGTTAAAATTTCTTTCGACAATAGTACCATCCGGATAGGTCAAAGAATAGCCTAATTCTTGTTGACTTTGTGGGATAAAATCGAATGATTGACAAATATTTATAACACTAGGAATATTAAACTCAACTTGAGGTGTAGTAGGAATCCAAATCCTCTCTGGATGAGAGTACCTACAGTTCTCTTCATTTTCCAGCTGAAAATAATAATTATTAGATGGTAGATTAATTAAAATTTCACTTTCATTAAAAACATTAAACAAACCTTCATCATTGGGTAGTTTGAGGCCTATCGAATTAAAAAATTCAAGGGTTCCTGTGAAAGGTTCTTCTAGAAAGATTGTAACACTCCCATCTGTTCTGCCAATATCACTACAGGTTTCTCTTTGAACTTGGATATTTAAAACATTTAAGTCAGACGGTATCTCAGTAATTTCGATGTTAAATGGTATCCATGATTCGCAAGTACCTTTCCTCAGCCTTATTGTGTAAGTTCCTGATTCTAAATTATCAATGGATAATTCCTCTCCTTGATCAAAATCTCCATAATTCATAAACCAAACCCCTCCCTTAAAAAGAACCAATTGGTCAATATCAGAAAGAGCCTGAATTTGTACAATTCCATTATTAATCGTACAATCCTCTGTTTCAAAAACTTCAAGATCAATTTCAGCTAAAGGAAAAATCTCAAATGGAACTGTTTCTGACGCCTTACAAAATCGATTGTCTGAATTATCTACTCTAAATATAATATCATACAAACCATGCCCATCTAAATCTAAGGCATTAAATGTTAGTTGATTTCCATTTCCCAAAACCTCTTCTAAGCCATTGTCCAAATTTCGGTAATACCATGTACCATTTATATTGCTTCCAGCATTTAAGGTGATTGGGGTCCAACGTAAGCATGAAGAAGAAGAGGAAATGTTCACATTATAATCTTGTGGCAACTTTACGTTTGTTGCAACTGAAAAAGGACAAATTATTTCTCCATCTTCATTGAAAGTGTAAAATTCAGCAGTATAAATACCAACCTGATTTACGGTGATTACATTTCCTGTTCCTACTATCTCATTCGAAGCATTTTTCCATTCAATTACAAAATCGTTAACTTCTGGACTTCCCGGATCAATTAATGTCAATTCTGCTCCTTGCCCATCACATATTAAATAGGAACTTTGAATAACCAAATCTACCCCAGGGTTGATTATGATTTCTTTTGAATTTGAATATACCTGATTGGTTCCCCTTCTTATATTCAATTCAACAGTATAAATGCCATCAGTTGAAAATGTATAACTAAAAGTTTGAAAAGCACCCTGTCGTTCCGTAACCAAACTGCCATTTTGATCAATTATTCTCCAGCTAAAGACGTCTGTTGCTCTTCCTCCTCCAAAAAAATCCCCTATAATACTTCCATAATAAAGGCAAAGTTCATCTGGACCTTCCAGCACAAAATCGTCTTCATTTAATCTTAAACTTTCTGCTTCATGTGGGAAAAACATGCTTCCTATCTCCAATCCTACAACAGAGAA
>NZ_SLAP01000123.1 GCF_007126775.1 Cecembia sp.
AAAGCTTCTGTAGACACCATCTTTTCGGATCCTTCAAAGTCTGAAAAAATGGGTAAAAATATAAAAAAACTAGCCAAGCCTGAGGCGGCTAATGAAATTGTGAAAGCGATAGAAGGCATTCTTTTATGAATCTGAAGTCTTTACATAGCGTCCATTTCTTAGGTATCGGAGGTATCGGGATGAGTGCTTTGGCGAGGTGGTTTAACCACATCGGCGCCAAGGTTAGCGGTTACGACCGTACCCCTTCTCCTTTGACCGAAGCGCTTGAAGCCGAGGGCATGCTGATAACTTATCAAGATCAGATGGAGAATGTCCCTGCTGAAGTATTGGGAAATCCACCTGCTAGCTTGATCATTTGGACACCGGCTATGCCGAAGGATTCCATCCAGCTCAATTATTTTATTGATCATGGATTTAAGGTAAAAAAACGCGCAGAAGTACTGGGCATGATCACTTCGGGGATGCCTACTATTGCGGTGGCAGGAACCCACGGTAAGACCACCACTTCCTCCATGATTGCCCATTTGCTCAAGTCAGGCGGAAAAAATATTGCTGCATTCTTAGGAGGTCTTACGCAGAATTACAACAGTAATCTTATTCTCCATGATGAAAATGGTGCCGAAGTTACTGTGGTGGTGGAAGCAGATGAATTTGACAGGTCATTTTTGCACCTGCATCCCAATACGGCAGTACTGACCAGTGCCGATCCAGATCATTTGGATATTTATGGAAATGATAGCCTTATGATGGAAGGTTTTAGGGCATTTATCGCTTTACTTCCTGAAAACGGGAGGCTTTACATCCATCATAAGGCCTATGAAAAATTAGGTATTTCGAAGACTGCTGCTTTGAAGGTAAAGCAATATGGTAAGGACCAAGGTGAAATCAAAGCCGAAAACGTGCAGGCAATGCCTGGGTTTTTCCGTTTTGATTATCAAGATCAGAAACGAAGAATTGATGGTCTTAAACTGAGTATGCCTGGATTTCATAATGTAGAAAATGCCTTGGCAGCTATTGCTATTGCCTTGGATGAGGGATTGGAGACAGAAGTGATCCGTCAGGCTTTGACTTCCTACAAAGGGGTTAAGAGGAGGTTTGAAATTTGGGTTCAGGAGGAGGATAGGGTTTTTATAGATGATTATGCACATCACCCTGAAGAGATTAGGGCCTTTTTGACTTCGGTCAAAGCCATGTATCCTGGTAAAAAATTAACTGCGGTATTTCAGCCGCATTTATATACGAGAACAAGGGATTTTGCCGAGGGCTTTTCTGAAAGCCTTTCATTGGCAGACGAGGTCATTTTGCTGGATATCTATCCGGCAAGGGAACTCCCTATAGAGGGGGTAACAGCTTCCATGTTATTGGAAGGTATCCAAGCGCCACAAAAATCTTTGCAACGCAAAGAGGGTCTTTTGGATTACCTCAACAGCACAAAGGTGGAAGTTTTAGTGACAATAGGGGCAGGAGATATTGATAGATTGGTAGAACCGATTGCAAACTGGATGAAACAACATGAAAATCAGGTATAAAAAAGGCTTTTTATTCGGTATTCTCCTTTTGGTGTTGCTGGTATTCATCGGTTTCATTGAGAAAAAGAGTGCTGAGAGAAAACTATCTGGGATAGAAGTCCATGTCAAGGCGGTGAGCGATGTATATTTTGTTGACGAGAAAGATATCCTTAATGCTTTAAAAGGAGAATTTCCCCTTCTACAACCTGGGATTGCCTTTACGGAAATCAATCTTCATGATATTGAAAAGAAGGTAGAAAGCCATCCTTTCGTCAAGAATGCCGAAGTATTCGGAGACCAAAAGGGCAATTTGAAGGTAGAGATAGAGCAGCATGTTCCTTTGGCCAGGATCTCCCGTCCCAAGGCTGCTGATGGTTACATCTCTAAGGAAGGACTTATCCTGCCTACTTCTAACCATTATACTTCCCGTGTTTTAATCCTTTATGGCAATTATGCGGAAAAAATTCTGGAGATGAAGAATTTAGAGAAGGGTTATCCCGAGCTGATGGATCTGATCAGGTATATCTCTGAAGATCCTTTTTGGAGTGCCCAGATTACTGAACTGGAAATACCAAAAAAAGGAGATATCCGCATGTACCAACAGGTTGGTAAGCAGGTCATTGAATTTGGGGAGGCTGTGGATATTGAAGAAAAATTTAAGAAAATCAACCTGTTTTACGAAGAGATCCTCCCGAAGAAGGGATGGAATACTTACAGCAGGGTAAACATTAAATACAAAGGCCAGATTGTTTGTGAATAATTGATGATGCTATGGAAAACGACAAATTTATTGTAGGACTGGATATTGGAACTACCAAGATCTGTGCGGTGGTAGGCCGCAAAAACGAGTTTGGAAAACTTGAGGTATTGGGTATGGGTAAAGCCGTCTCTGATGGGGTTATTCGTGGTATTGTTACCAATATCGACAAGACGGTCAATGCCATCCAAAAGGCAGTGAGTGATGCTTCTGATATGGCAGAGGTGGACATTGCCAATGTAATTGTTGGTATTGCCGGTCAGCATATCAGAAGTACAGTACATCATGGTGCCATCATCAGGAACCCCAACCAGGATGAAATCACCATAGAGGATGTGCGCCGGTTAGCCAATGATATGGAGAATATTGTAGTCCCTCCGGGAAACACCATTATCCATGTCATGCCGCAGGATTATACAGTGGATTATGAAGACGGTATCAAAGACCCTGTAGGCATGTCCGGCTCTAAATTAGAAGCAGATTTCCACATCATCACTGCGCAAAGTACGGCCATTAATAACATCAACCGATGTGTTAAAAGAGCAGACCTGGTATCAAAAGACCTGATTCTTGAACCTTTGGCCAGTTCACTTTCCGTTCTGAGTGAAGAGGACAAAGAGGCTGGTGTCTGTTTGGTGGACATTGGTGGTGGAACCACAGATATAGCTATATTCTACGACAACATTATCCGGCATACAGCAGTCATCCCCTTGGGGGGCAACATCATCACTACGGATATCAAGGAAGGATGTATGGTGCTTCACAATCAGGCCGAACTTTTAAAGACCAAATTTGGAAGAGCCATAGCAGAGGAAGCCAATCCCAATGAAATCGTCTCTATTCCAGGTTTGAGGAACAGGCCGCCAAAAGAAATATCCATTAAGAATCTGGCAGCGATTATTCAGGCTAGAATGGAAGAAATCATAGAGCATGTACAAAATGAACTTGTTGCCAGTGGGCACTATAAAAAGCTTGCTGGGGGTATCGTATTGACAGGTGGAGGATCCATGCTTTCCGGAGTAGCTCAATTGTTTGAGTACATGACCGGATTGGATACAAGAATAGGATATCCCAATGAGCATTTGGGCAAATGTAAAGTTGATGAAATCAAAAGTCCCATGTATGCGACTTCTGTGGGCTTGGTCCTTGCCGGCTTCAAATCTTTTGATGAAAGGGAGGAGACTTATAGAAAACGCTACGAAACTGGAATGTACGTCAAAAATGACAATAAAGAGAAAAACAATGATTTGGCCTCAAATATATTCTCTAAAATGAGAATGAGATTAAAAGATATCATCACCAGTGATATCGGAGAAGATAATAATTACTAGGGCTTATCATACTGGGGAGATGATGGGCTGTGCCTTTCATTTCCCTCCTAATCATTTGAAAATTAAATTCACCAACATAATAAAACGTCAGATAACATGAAAGATTACCAATTTGATCTTCCCAAAAACCATAAATCAATCATCAAGGTGATTGGTGTAGGTGGGGGTGGTTCCAATGCTGTGAACCATATGTACAATCAAGGCATTAAAGATGTCGAGTTTGTAGTAGTAAATACAGATGCCCAGGCACTTAAAAGTAGTCCAGTACCATTAAGGCTGCAATTAGGCGCTAACTTAACAGAAGGCTTAGGTGCAGGAGCAAATCCTGAAAAAGGCAAAAATGCTGCCCTGGAAAGTAAGGAAGATATCCGTGAACTCCTCTCCGATAAGACCAAAATGGTATTTATCACAGCCGGAATGGGTGGAGGAACAGGTACGGGAGCAGCACCGGTTATTGCAAAAATTGCCAAGGATATGGATATTCTTACCGTGGGGATTGTGACAGCACCCTTCATTTTTGAAGGTAGAAAGAAAATGCAGGCAGCCCAGCATGGCATAGAAGCCCTGAGAGAAAGTTGTGATACAGTTTTGGTCATTCTAAACGATAAACTGAGAGAAATTTACGGAAATCTTGCCATTCGCTCTGCTTTTGCCAAGGCTGACAATGTATTGACTACTGCAGCAAAATCCATTGCAGAAATCATTACAGTTCACCAAGACGTCAATGTGGATTTTGAGGATGTCAAGACTGTAATGAAGGATGCCGGAGCTGCAGTCATGGGTTCTGCTTCAGAAGAAGGAGAAGGCAGGGCCATCAGGGCGGCAGAAAAAGCCATTGCGTCTCCCCTGCTGAATAATGTGGATATCAAAGGAGCCCAGAAAATTTTACTTTCGATCATGTCAGGAGAAGAAGATGAACTTTCTATGGATGAGTTGAGTGAAATCACTGAATATATCCAAGAGAGAGCAGGAGAAGATGCGGATGTGATTTTTGGTCAGGGTATTGATCAGGAATTGGGCAAAGCCATTAGGGTTACCGTAATTGCGACGGGGTTTAAAATGGACAAACTCACTTCTGATGGGCCTAAAAAGGAGATAAAAAGTGCAGCTCAGGAGGCTGAAGAGAATGATTCCGTAAAAAAAGTAATTGATCTGGAGTCAGGAAAAACTTCCAAAGTAGATCAGGATGCTGTATCAGAGGCGGGACAAACATTTACATTTACCTTCAGTAAGCCGCTTTTTACACCGGCCAATGATGAAAATACAGAGGAAGAAGCTTCAAAAATCAGCAATCAAAAGGAAATTGAACCTGTGAAATCTGTTCAGGTGGAGGATGAAGATGAAGAAGAGTTTGAATTTGTACCTGCTCAGCCTGAGACCAAAAAAGTAGTTTTTGAGTTGCCTTCAGAAAAAGAGGAAGCTCCTGAATTGCCAAAAACTGAAAAGCCCAAGCAAGAGCCGGTAGGGGTTTACAGCAATGATTATTATGAGCAACTAAGACAGAAGGCCATTCAAAAAGCATATGAGCGTTTTGAAAAATTAAAGAATATAAAGACCTATTCTCAATCTCCTGAGGAGTTTAAGGACAAATTGGAAACTCCTGCTTATATCCGCAAGCAAGTGAAATTATCGGATGTACAGCACAGTTCTGAAAGGAGCATTTCCAGATTTAATCTGACAGATGAGAATGAATTTTTGAAAAACAATAGGTTTTTACACGATAATGTTGATTGATTTATTAAAAATCAATCAACATTTCTGCCTGGGAGTGAAGCAATTCCATGTACAGCCTGTTGGTGAGCAGGTTATCTGACAAATTTTCCTCAATCTTAGCAAGTTTAGGTTTGAGGGCGAGTACATGCATCCCAAGGTAATGGAAGATGTCGGTGAGGTGGCTCAATGCGATGCCACCCCCGCCTATTCCAGAGGAGAGGCCCACCAAGGCACATTTTTTATTCCGAAAGGCATTGGGATAGGTCATCCCATCAATAAAGGATTTGAGAATTCCCGGAAAGGAGCCGTTGTATTCCGGAACGATAAACACAAACTTTTCTCCTGTTTTGACTTTTTCATGAAATAAATTGAAGGCAGCGTTTTTGCCATTGTTTTGGTATAGTGCAGAAAAGACAAAATCATGTGGCAAGTCCTTTAAATTCAGGATTTCTGATGGACTGCCTTTTTCTAAAAGTATTTTTTGGTAGAAAAGTGCTATGGTATGGGAGAGGGAATCAGGGCGATTGGTACTTACGATGATTTTGATCATATTGAGGCTGGTCTGTTTTATTTGAGAAATACTACAATGCCAAAAGTTAAATAGTTTCCGAATTGTTTAAATTTTATGGCCGAAAAGCCATTATTACTTAACTTAGGGAAAATTTTAGTTGTATGAGAGAAGAACCCCATATTCCCTACGAAGAGCAAATCCGTCATGCTTTTGAATACATACATCATAAGCATTCAGGTCCTTTAGAAATAGGCATTATCCTTGGAACCGGCTTGGGACAGTTGATACACAATATAGAATTGGTATTGGAAATTCCTTATGAGGAAATTCCTTTTTTTCCTGTTTCTACAGTAGAAAGCCATAAGGGCAAATTGATCATTGGAAAGCTTTCTGGTAAATGGGTACTTGCGATGCAGGGGCGTTTTCATTATTATGAAGGGTATTCCATGAAGCAAGTTACTTTCCCGGTCAGGGTGATGAAAATGTTGGGAATACATCAGCTATTTGTGTCCAATGCTGCCGGAGGCCTGAATCCTGATTATGGAATAGGGGAATTGATGATCATCAATGACCATATAGATTTATTTCCGGAAAACCCCCTAAGGGGGAATAACTTAGATCAATTTGGTGTCAGATTTCCCGATATGTCTGAACCTTATGATCTATCCCTGATACAACATGCCTTCAGCATAGCCAAAAACAATGGTTTACATGTTCATCAAGGGGTATATGCAGCTGTTCAGGGGCCCAACCTAGAGACAGAGGCTGAATACAAATACCTCCGCACAATCGGTGCAGACGCCATTGGTATGAGTACTATCCCCGAGGTGATTGTGGCCAGACATATGGAATTGCCGGTTTTTGCCATTTCTGCGATCACTGATTTATGTTCACCGGGAAATATCAAAAAAGTACGTATCGATGAAGTATTGGCAGCTGCTGCCATAGCTGAACCTGGGATGAGCTTGATCATCCGGGAGTTGGTAAAGCGGGTTTAAGGTTTAATGTTATGTTTAGAAAATTTTCAGTTACAGTCGAGTGAGAATTAGATAGTACATGGTACTTTGTACTATGTACAAAAGAAATTATGCTTCAGGAAGCCACGCAATATTTGAAAGATAAAACCTCATTTGTTCCGGAAACAGGTATCATTCTGGGTTCAGGGCTTGGTGGATTGGTGCATTATTTGGACATCAGGAACAGGTTTCCCTATGCAGAAATTCCCGGTTTCCCTGTTTCTACGGTCGAAGGCCATTCAGGGGAGTTGATTTTTGCATACTTAAACGGTCAGGCCTTGTTAGTAATGAATGGTCGCTTCCATTATTACGAAGGTTATGGTATGGAAACGGTGGTTTTCCCCATTAGGGTGATGCACCTTATGGGTGTAAAGCGGCTGATAATAACCAATGCTGCAGGAGGGCTCAATCCGGATTTCGAAGTAGGGGATATCATGCTGATTGAAGACATCATCAGCCTTTTACCTGATAACCCTTTAAGGGGGACAAATAAAGAAAGTTTAGGGCCTAGATTTTCTGAAATGTCTGCTCCTTTCGACCTTGATTGGATGGCCAAGGTGAATCAGGCAGCAACAAAATTAGAGATAGATTTAAAAAAAGGCGTATATATCGGTGTGCAGGGGCCTAAATTGGAGAGTAGGGCAGAAATTCATTATTTGCGGATGATAGGAGGGGATGCCGTGGGCATGAGTACCGTACCTGAGGTAATTGCTGCCAGGCATATGGGGATAAAAGTATTGGCTTTTTCTGTGATCACCAATGAGAGTATTCCTAAGGTCTCCAAAATATTTACCCATGAAGAAGTGGTGGCGGTAGCGAAAAAGGCAGGGGAAAAGTTGGTAAGCTTGGTAAGGGGGGTGATTTAAACTTCTTCTCAAACCCAGCAAATTTCAAATTTTTGAACAAAAATTGCATTTTTTTCGGACAGATACTGTCCAAAACCCAAAAATACCCTGTACTGGGTATTTTTTTTATAAAAACTAAACCCTATTTTGAAATCGAGTCAAAAAAGACGACCCTAATTTATTCGCGGAAGTGTAATTTTTCAAAGGAGCTAATGAATCTCCCTCTGGTCGATTTGAAAACGCAAACTCAAATTTTATTTCCTCTGTAAACCTTGAGGAATCTGTCAAAGTAAAGTAATCTCCTTTTTTCAAGAATTTACACCATTCTTTCAATACTTTTTTTAAAGCCGATGTCGGAAATCTTGCACGTCGAATTCAGGTTTTCGATAAAACTTAAAGCTTTGATTGTAATTTCGGGACTTGGCGGGCCTTGTCTTTAAAATTGTGAAAAATAATCGCTGATCAAGTCAAAATCAAAGTCATTTGTATTTTATCTTTTTTACTCATTCGTTAAATGTTATCATCAAATCCAGGATCATAATTTCCTGACCACCTTACAGGGGCTTCCCATTGCCAAACAGTTATCGGGGATGTCCTTTGTGACCAAAGAACCTGCGCCTATGGTTACATTATTTCCAATAGTTACCCCCGGCATAATCAAGGTGTTGCCTCCGATCCAGGCATTGTCTCCGATATGTACGGCTTTTGTCAGAGTCAAATACCTTTCCTCTGGATCTGCTACAATTCTTTCATGGGCAGCCAATGGGTGGGATGCCGTATAGATCTGTACATTAGGACCTATTAATCCATTCTTTCCGACAGTGATCGAGTTGTCGTCTAAAAATAGGCAATTGAAGTTTAAGAAAGTATTTTTCCCAAGTTTGATATTTTGGCCATAATCACAATAAAAAGGTGCTTCAATCCATACACCATCTCCAACTTCCCCCAACAATTGATGAAGGATTTCAGATTTCCTTTCAAAATTCCTTGAACTAAGTTGATTGAATTCAAGCATCAGCTCCCTAGCCAAATGATACCTTTCCAAGAGTTCAGGGTCTCTGCTATTGTACACCTCTCCGGTGAGCATTTTTTCTTTCTCCGATTTAGCCATCACCTTAGTAATTTGCGCAAAAAAAAGTTCTTTCGAGATTTCCTTGAAAGAACTTTTTGAGCTTTGGGCTTTTCAAACAGTCATGATTTCTGCTTCTTTTTTTGTAAGCAGTTCATCAATTTTTGTGGAATATTTATCTGTAAGTTTCTGTACGGTATCTTCTGCCCGCTTCACCTCATCTTCGGGTGCTCCATCTTTCTGAAGTTTTCTCAAAGACTCGTTGATGTCTTTTCTCACCGTTCTAATGGAGATTTTACCATTTTCGGTTTCCTGCTTGGCCTGCTTTACCAATAGTTTTCTTCTTTCTTCTGTTAAAGGTGGGATTGTCAGAATGATCAGTTCCCCATTATTCTGTGGAGCCAGCCCAAGGTCTGAGTTGATGATGGACCTTTCGATTTCACTGATCAGGGTTTTTTCCCAGGGTTTGATGGCAAGGGTTCTTGCATCCGGAGTGGTAACAGAGGCCACCTGCTGCAAAGGAGTAGGGGCACCATAATATTGTACCATAATGCCTTCAACCAAATTTGGCATGGCTTTGCCGGCTCTGATTTTCACCAGTTCGGCTGCGGTGTGATTTACCGCTTTCTGCATCATTTCTTTCGCTTCTTCCAGGTATAATTGAATCTCTTCCATGTGCTTCTGGATTAATTTGAAGTTATTAAAGTTCCTATTTCTTCTCCCGCGACAATTTTTTGCAAATTACCGGGTTTGTTCATATCAAATACCACAATCGGCAGATGGTTTTCCTGACAAAGGGTGAAGGCGGTCATATCCATAATGTTCAGGTTTCTTTCGTAGGCCTCCTGAAAGGAAAGCACGCTGTATTTTGTGGCAGTTTTGTCTTTTTCAGGATCTGCCGTATAAACCCCATCTACCCTTGTACCTTTCAATACCACATCGGCTTCTATTTCTATGGCCCGCAGGCTTGCTGTGGAATCGGTTGTAAAATAAGGGTTGCCAATTCCAGCCCCGAAAATCACTATCCTTCCTTTTTCCAAATGCCTGATGGCACGCCTTCTTATAAATGGCTCACAGACACTTTCCACCTTAATACCTGACATGAGACGGGTAAACATGCCATTTTGTTCCAAGGCACTTTGAAGTGCCATGGCATTGATCAGGGTGGCCAACATCCCCATATAATCTCCCTGTACCCTATCTATTCCGGTTTTTTCGGCCTGAACACCCCTGAAAATATTGCCTCCTCCAATTACGATGGCAACTTCTACCCCAAGATCCTTTACTTTTTTGATTTCCTGAGCATACTGTTCAAGCCTGTTGGAATCTATACCGTAGCTATTTTCCCCCATTAAGGCTTCACCACTCAATTTCAGCAATATTCTGTTGTATTTCATTGTAGGTATTGATGTTTGAAATAGGTGTTCTCTTCCTTTATTTACTATTGTTAAATCCGTCAAATATAAAGCCTTCCTCAGGAAATGTGAAAAGTTGCTACCTTAAAATTGGATCAAAACCTGATTTTTTTCCACGCTGTCCCCTTTATTCACTTTGATATGTTTCACAATGCCCTCACCGGGAGATTTTATGATATTTTCCATTTTCATGGCCTCCAAAATCAAAACAGGCTCACCTTTTTTCACTTCCTGTCCCTCCTTTACCTGAATGTCAAAGATCAGTCCCGGCATAGGTGCTTTGATATCCTTGGCCCTGTTCTGTTGCAGGTTATTCATGCCCAGTTTTTCCAATAAAAGATCAAATCTGTCCTTGAGTAATATTGTGCAGGGCCTGTTGTTCAATTTGAGCTTCACCTGTTTTATGGCGCTGTCTACTTCTACAACCTCCAGTTTGTAGGATTGCTCTTTATAAATAACTAGAAAGTGCCTGTCTCGGACTTTTGAAATCGTCCATTCAAGAATATTGCCGTTGACCAGAAAATGTGTTTCGGACTTTTCTACCTCAAATACGGAATTTTTAATGCTTGCTGAATACATTTCTATTATTTTGCGCTAAGATATAGGATAAATCTTTAAAAACCATTTTCATGAAAGTCTGGAAGTCTGCGCTTATTTTGATGTTGGCTGTATTTGTTTTTTGGTCTTGCCAAAGTTCCAAAACCGTCCTTAATGAACAGGAAAGGGCAGAAGATGATTTTCCCTTAGTGGATACAGCTGCATTATTGGAATCTGAACGATCGGAATTGATACAGCATCTGGAGTATAAAATAGAAGCTTATCAGGCCAGCAGGCAAAGAGACTTTGACCTTTTGCATACAGCTTTGGATCTGAAGTTTGACTATGAAAATGAATGGGTACTGGGAACTGCCGAATTGATCCTGAAGCCCCACTTTTTTCCGCAGCAGGAGTTGGTCTTGGATGCCAAAGATTTTGATGTTCACCAGTATGAATTATTGACTGATACTGGAGATCAGGCGCTTAACTTCAGGTATAACGGCAAAAAACTCACCGCCTACTTGCCTTCTGCTTATACCCGTGAAGACACCATTAGGGTCAGGATTAAATATACAGCCAAGCCGAATGAAAATGCGGGAGGGGGAAGTAGAGCCATCACTGATACCAAAGGATTATATTTTATCAACCCCAGGGGAGAGGAAGCCAACAAGCCTACACAGATTTGGACACAGGGGGAGACCGAACACAATTCAAAGTGGTTTCCCACCATAGATACGCCCAATGAAAGAGGTACCCAGGAAATCAAATTGACAGTGGATGCCAAATACAGGACACTTAGCAATGGCCTGCTTCAGGGCAGCATTGACAATGGAGATGGTACGCGAAGCGATACTTGGCTAATGGACCTTCCCCATGCACCTTATTTGGCGGCGATCGTTGTAGGTGATTTTGTCGAAATAAAGGATGAGTGGGAGGGTATGCAGGTCAATTATTATGTGGAGAAAGAATTTGAAGAAGGGGCCAAAAAGGTCTTTGCCCATACTCCTGAGATGATTGGATTTTTTTCTGAACGCTTGGGGGTACCTTATCCTTGGCAGCGATATGACCAGGTTGTGGTCAGGGATTTTGTATCAGGGGCTATGGAGAATACTACCATTTCTATATTCATGGAACAGCTCAACCTGAATGAGCGGGAGGCCATTGATTCAGAGTGGGACAGCATTATTGCACACGAGTTGTTCCATCAATGGTTTGGTAATTATGTGACCAATGAATCTTGGGCCAATCTGACTTTAAATGAAGCATTTGGGAATTATGCTGAATACCTTTGGTATGAACATAAAAATGGAAAGGATGATGCAGACATGCACCAAGTTGCCGAGATGGAGCAGTATTTTGATGAAGCCTTGGAAAAGCAGGAGGACCTTGTACGGTTTTACCATAAGGATGGAGAGGACATGTTTGACAGCCATTCCTATGCCAAAGGAGGTAGGATATTGCATATGCTCAGAAGGCACCTTGGAGATGATGCATTTTTTGCATCTTTGAATTATTATTTGGAGAATCATGCTTTCAGTGCGGTGGAGGTTCATGACCTGCGCCTTGCATTTGAGGCAGTGACCGGGATGGACTTAAATTGGTATTTCAACCAATGGTTTCTGGCATCGGGCCATCCCATATTGGAATATGAAGTGGATTACAGTCAACCCGAAAACCTCTTATTAACGATTGCGCAGAGACAGGATTTTAGCACAACACCTTTATATAAGATACCTTTTAAAGTAAGTTGGTATTCGGGAGGCGAAAGGTATGAGAAAGAGTTGGTATTAGATAAATCCTGGCAGCAGTTTGCCATAGTGAACAATGTTCCGGTTACAGCATTGTATGTAGACGAGGCCAAAGAGATTTTGGCTGAAAAGCGTACTTTAAGAGGAAGGCAGCATTTTATCCAACAATACGAAAATTCCAAACTAGGTGTGGCAAGGTATGAGGCCTTGGACAGTCTTTCTTCTTATTATGGAGAAGACCCGGATGTAGCGCCTTTGATCGGAAAAGGTTTAGGTGATGATTTCTGGGCGGTCCGTGAGTTGGCCATTATGAAAATATCTCAGCACCCGGAGTGGATATTAGCCATTGAAAATTTGGAGGAAAGGCTATTTGAAATTGCAGAAAATGACCCTAAGAACACTGTCAGGCTGGGGGCCATTGAGCTTTTGTCCTTGATTGATGGGGACAAATATTCTCCCGCCTTTCAGCGTTGGTTAAATGACCCTTCCTATTATGTGGCTGGGGCTGCCTTAAGTGCCTACCTTGAAGAACCAAATAATAAAAACAGGGATGAAATAGCCTCAAGGTTTGAGTCAGAGCGCAATATCCGCATGATAGTGGCTTTGGCAGATTATTATATTGCTGAAGAGATGGAAGGAAAGGGAAAATGGTTTCATGAAAAATTGGATTTACTTACTGGACAGTCTTTGTACTATTTTTTAGGATACTATGGAGATTATTTCGCGAAACTTCCAGGTGAAGGTTCGGACAAGGCCATTGAAAGGCTGCAGGGTCTTGCGGGAAATCACAATGCCAATTATGTGAGGATTGCCGCATTTATGGGGCTATTTGCTTTTATAGATGAACCTGGACTTGTGGCAAAAGCGAAAGCGATATGGACTGAGGAACAGGACGAAATGGCCAAGCGGTACATGGAATTTTTCCTATCCTCTTATCTTGATGAAAATTAATGCCTTGATTTTTATCTAATTAATTGGTGGTCCGAAAAAATACCTTGAAAATTTTTGACAATATTTTGAATGTTTAGGAAAAGGGTATAATTTTGCCATCCGTTAAGAATACAAAAACCTTTGGGTCACAGTTGTTTTTGACGAAAAATCAGTTTGGGGGAATACCAAAGCGGCCAACTGGGACGGACTGTAAATCCGTTGACTTATGTCTTCACAGGTTCGAATCCTGTTTCCCCCACGACTTAAATGAAAGTTTCTGAGAGGAAACATAAGTTCAAAAGCGGGAGTAGCTCAGTTGGTAGAGCGGCAGCCTTCCAAGCTGCAGGTCGCGGGTTCGAGCCTCGTCTCCCGCTCTATGCTTTTATGGCATATTAGTGTTATTAGCCGACGTAGCTCAGTGGTAGAGTACTTCCTTGGTAAGGAAGGGGTCACGGGTTCAAATCCCGTCGTTGGCTCTGAAACATTGAAAAATTTAACTAATTCATATCTTTAACTAAAACAGAGGATTTTCACGCATGGCAAAAGCAACCTTTGACCGTTCCAAACCGCACGTTAACATCGGTACGATTGGTCACGTAGACCATGGAAAGACAACTTTGACTGCTGCCATTACTACAGTTTTGGCCAAA
The DNA here is from genome assembly GCF_007126775.1 of Cecembia sp. Classification (GTDB taxonomy): domain Bacteria; phylum Bacteroidota; class Bacteroidia; order Cytophagales; family Cyclobacteriaceae; genus Cecembia. The sequence continues at coordinate 14,031 of NZ_SLAP01000123.1, forward strand.
AAAGGTCTTTCTGAATTAAGAGATTTCTCTTCTATCGACAACGCTCCAGAAGAAAAAGAAAGAGGTATCACCATCAACACATCTCACGTTGAGTATCAGACTGAAAAAAGACACTACGCACACGTAGATTGTCCTGGTCACGCTGATTACGTGAAGAACATGGTTACTGGTGCTGCACAGATGGACGGCGCTATCCTTGTGGTAGCTGCTACTGATGGCCCAATGCCACAGACAAGAGAGCACATCCTACTTGCCCGTCAGGTTGGTGTACCAGCTCTTGTAGTATTTTTGAATAAAGTCGACATGGTCGATGATCCTGAGCTACTTGAACTTGTAGAAATGGAAGTAAGAGAATTGCTTTCTTTCTATGATTTTGATGGCGACAATATTCCAGTAATCGCAGGATCTGCACTTGGTGCACTTAATGGTGAAACCAAGTGGGAAGATACTGTAATGGAATTGATGAATGCAGTTGATGAGCACATTCCACTTCCTGAGCGTTTGATCGACAAGGATTTCTTGATGCCTGTTGAGGACGTATTCTCTATTACTGGTCGTGGTACAGTAGCTACTGGTAGAATTGAGAGAGGTGTTATCAACTCAGGTGACCCCGTTGACATTATCGGTATGGGTGCACAAGGTTTGAAATCAACCGTTACTGGTGTAGAGATGTTCCGTAAGATCCTTGACAGGGGTGAAGCTGGTGACAACGTAGGTTTGTTGCTTAGAGGTATTGAAAAATCTCAGATCAGAAGAGGTATGATTATCTGTAAGCCTGGTTCTGTGACTCCCCACGCTCACTTCAAAGCTGAAGTTTACGTTCTTTCTAAAGAAGAAGGTGGCCGTCATACGCCATTCTTCAACAAGTACCGTCCTCAATTCTATTTGAGAACTACGGATGTTACCGGCGAAATCAAACTTCCTGAGAATGTGGAAATGGTGATGCCAGGTGATAACGTTACTATCGAAGTGAACTTGCTGAATGCAGTTGCACTTGAAAAAGGTCTACGTTTTGCGATCCGTGAGGGTGGTAGAACAGTAGGAGCCGGTCAGGTAACTGAAATTTTAGACTAATCATTGCGATTGATATAATCCAAATGCGATCCCGAAGATTTTTGGGGTCGCATTTGTTTCTTATCCCTATTCTAACTACTTTTGCGTTCCTTTTGGGAACCAAAATTTCTACGGGCATAGTTCAATGGTAGAATAGCGGTCTCCAAAACCGTTGATGGGAGTTCGAATCTCTCTGCCCGTGCAAATAATGATGTAAACCATGAATATAAAAAGTTTTGTCATCGAATCCATTGATGAAATGAAAAACAAGGTCACATGGCCTACCTATTCATTTCTTCAGAACAGTGCCGTGTTGGTAATTGTAGCTTCATTGATCTTTGCGCTTGTCATAGGTGTTATTGATCTTGGATTCGAAAATCTGATGAAGTGGTTTTACGATTTGTTTTAATCGAAGATTAATAATTACTGATGGCTGAACACAAGTGGTACGTACTTAGGGTGGTAGCTGGACAAGAGAAGAAGGCCAAGTCTTACTTGGACAACGAAATTGTCAGGGCTAAGCTTCAGGAATACATTCCTGAAGTCTTGATACCTTCCGAAAAAGTTTACGAAATGCGTAATGGCAAAAAGAGGGTCAGGGAGAGGAATTTCTTTCCAGGTTATGTTTTAGTCAATGCGGATTTAAGCCATGGTGAGGCCAATCACGTGATTACGAGTATCCCGGGTGTTATCGGTTTCTTAGGTTCAAACCAAGGGGGGGCTTCCAAAACCCCTGAGCCATTACGTCAATCAGAGGTCAACAGGATTTTAGGCCGTGTTGAAGAGATTGATGAGTTTGCGGAGAAATTAGACACGCCATTTATAGTTGGAGAGACCGTAAAAGTAATGGACGGTCCTTTCAGTGGTTTCTCGGGGACAATAGAAGAGGTGTTTGAAGACAAGAAGAAGCTAAACGTTATGGTGAAGATCTTCGGTCGGAATACGCCTGTCGAATTAAACTTTATACAAGTAGAAAAACAAGATTAAGAAATGGCTAAGGAAATCACTGGTTATTTGAAATTACAAGTGAAAGGTGGCCAGGCAAATCCATCACCTCCGGTTGGTCCGGCTCTTGGTTCCAAGGGTTTGAACATCATGGAGTTCTGTAAGCAGTTTAATGCCCGTACCCAAGAAAAAATGGGTCAGGTGTTGCCGGTTTTAATCACTATTTTCTCTGACAAATCTTTTGAGTTTGTTGTCAAAACTCCTCCAGCAGCGATCATGTTGTTAGAGGCGGCAAAGCTTAAAAGTGGCTCAGCAGAACCAAATAGGAAAAAAGTCGGATCAGTTACCTGGGATCAGGTAAAGGAAATTGCAGAGGTAAAAATGCCTGACTTAAACGCTTTCAAAGTAGAATCTGCCATGAAAATGATTGCAGGTACTGCTAGAAGTATGGGAATCACAGTTTCTGGTAAAGCTCCTTGGGAGGAATAAAAAATATACTATGGCTAAGTTAACAAAAAAGCAAAAAGAAGCTCTTTCTAAGTACGACCCAGGCCAGCAGTACTCCCTAGAGGAAGCTTCTACTATTGTGAAGGACATCACCAATGTAAAATTTGATGCTTCTGTTGATCTTGACGTTCGTTTGGGCGTGGATCCTAGAAAAGCTGATCAAATGGTGAGAGGTGTAGTTGCCCTTCCTCACGGTACCGGTAAGGACGTGAAGGTATTGGTGCTATGTACTCCTGACAAAGAAGAAGAGGCTAAGGAAGCTGGTGCAGATTATGTAGGTCTTGACGATTATATTGCCAAAATAGAGGGTGGATGGACTGACATTGATGTCATTATCACCATGCCCAATGTAATGGCTAAAGTTGGTAGACTAGGTAGGGTTTTAGGTCCTAGAGGTTTGATGCCAAACCCTAAGTCCGGAACTGTCACGTTGGATGTAGGAAAAGCAGTTAGAGAAGTGAAAGCCGGTAAAATCGATTTTAAAGTTGATAAATTCGGTATAATTCATGCAAGTATTGGTAAAGTTTCTTTTACTCCTGAGAAAATACAGGAAAATGCAAGAGAGCTTATCAATACCATTTCAAAGTTGAAGCCTGCGTCTTCGAAAGGAACATATTTCAAGAGCATACATTTATCCAGTACAATGTCTCCTGGAGTGAAAGTAGATAAAGGAAGTATTCAAGGTATTTAATCATGACTAGAGAAGAAAAATCACAAATAATCGAAAGTCTTACCGAGAAGTTCAAAGAACATCCTTACTTCTATATCACGGATGCTTCAGGATTTTCTGTGGCTCAGGTAAATGCTTTCAGAAGAGTATGTTTTGAGAAAGGTTTGGAATACAAAGTGTATAAGAATACGCTAATTGCCAAAGCCCTTGAAAACCTTGACGGGGAATATAGGGATTTTGCAGACCAAGCCTTGAAAGGTTTTTCCGGTATCATGTTTTCAAAGGAAATCGGAAACCTTCCTGCTAAAGTGTTATTGGACTTTAGAAAAAAACTAGGTAAAAAAGAAACAAGACCTGTATTTAAAGGTGCTTACATCGATACCGATGTATTTATTGGCGAAGCCAATCTTGAACTTCTTTCTAATCTTAAATCCAAGCAGGAATTGCTCGGCGATCTTATCGGATTGCTACAGTCACCTGCTAAAAATCTTGTGGCAGCCTTGCAAAGCGGACAGAACAATATAACTGGAGTTCTAAAAACTTTGGCTGACAGAGAAGAAAAATAATCGTATCAAATCATTTAAAAAACAATTTAAATTAGTAATAAAATGGCAGATCTTACGCAACTTGCAGAACAGTTGGTTAACTTGACTGTAAAAGAAGTAAAAGAATTGACAGATATCCTTAAAGACCAGTATGGTATCGAACCTGCTGCAGCCGGTGCTGTTATGGTAGCTGGTGGTGGAGCCGGTGCTGGTGAAGCTGCTGCAGAAGAAGAGAAAACTTCTTTTGACGTGATATTGAAAGCTCCAGGAGGAGCCAAGCTTGCAGTTGTGAAGCTTGTAAAAGAATTGACTGGTCTTGGTTTGAAAGAAGCCAAAGAATTGGTTGACAGCGCACCTAAAGCAGTAAAAGAAGGTATCGCTAAAGACGAGGCTGATGCTTTGAAAAAGTCTCTGGAAGAAGCTGGAGCTGAAGTAGAGGTTAAGTAATTTGAATAGCCTTCCCTATTACAGGTAAGGTTAAAGGTTTAGACCTGACTACATAGTCAGGTCTTTTCCTGTTTGTGCACAGGTTAAAAATTGCACTATTTCAAGCGTAAATTGTCGCTTTTGGTTATTTATTTTCACTAAAAACATATACTGCCTTGGCTATCCAGAATCAAACCGTAAGGAAAAGTTTCTCATCTATTAAGGTAGTCAAAGACTATCCGGATTTCTTAGATATCCAATTACAATCTTTCAAAGACTTTTTTCAGTTGGATACTCCTGCTGAGAAAAGAAGACAGGATGGTCTTTTCAAGGTTTTCTCCGAAAATTTCCCTATTTCCGATTCCAGGGAAAATTTCACCCTTGAGTTTATTGACTACACAGTAGATCCTCCTAAATATAGCGTTGAAGAATGTATCGATAGGGGATTGACCTATTCTGTTCCATTGAAAGCAAAATTGAGGTTACTTTGCCATGATGAGGACAATGAGGATTTCGAAACCATTGAGCAGGAGGTATTCTTAGGAAACCTTCCTTATATGACCGAAAAAGGCTCATTTGTAATCAATGGTGCCGAAAGGGTGATCGTCTCACAACTACATAGGTCTCCGGGTGTATTCTTTGCACAAAGCAAGCATACCAACGGTACAAAACTCTATTCTGCCAGAATTATACCATTCAAGGGAAGCTGGATAGAATTTGCTACTGACATCAACAATGTCATGTATGCTTATATCGATAGGAAAAAGAAGTTTCCTGTTACCACGCTCCTTAGGGCGATCGGATTCGGATCTGACAAGCAAATTTTGGATCTTTTTGGACTCTCCGAAGAGGTAGAAGCCAATAAAAGTACGCTTAAAAAAATCACAGGAAGAAAACTTGCAGCCCGTGTCCTGAGAACTTGGGTGGAAGACTTCGTGGATGAGGATACAGGTGAGGTAGTTTCTATTGATAGAAATGAAGTGCTTTTGGAAAGAGATTCTGTTTTGACAGAAGAAGACATTGAACTGATTCTTGAATCCGGCACAAAATCCATTATACTTCATAGAGAAGATGTGAATGTAGCGGATTACTCAATTGTATACAATACACTCCAAAAGGACAATTCCAATTCTGAAAAAGAAGCTGTTGAGGTGATTTACCGTCAATTGAGAAACACCGAAGCTCCGGATGAGGCCACAGCCCGTGAGGTCATCCATGGACTGTTTTTCTCAGATAAAAGGTACGATCTTGGAGAAGTAGGAAGATACAGAATCAACAAAAAGCTAAGTCTTAGCATTGCTGCTGAGAAAATTGTGCTTACTACAGAAGATATTATCAGCATTGTCAAATACCTCATTGGATTGATTAATTCCAAAGCGGTAGTTGATGATATTGATCACCTTTCCAATAGGAGGGTAAGAACTGTTGGTGAACAGCTTTACAGTCAGTTTGGAGTAGGTCTTGCAAGAATGGCAAGAACCATACGAGAAAGAATGAACGTTAGGGACAACGAAGACTTCAAACCTGTTGATCTGATCAATGCGAGAACTTTGTCTTCTGTCATCAACTCATTCTTTGGAACCAACCAACTTTCTCAGTTTATGGACCAGACCAATCCTTTGGCTGAGTTGACCCATAAGAGGAGATTATCTGCTCTTGGACCAGGTGGACTATCGAGAGAAAGAGCTGGTTTTGAAGTGCGTGATGTTCACTACACACACTACGGACGCCTTTGTACGATAGAAACACCTGAAGGACCAAACATTGGATTGATCTCTTCTCTCTGTGTGCACGCTAAAGTTAACTCTATGGGCTTCTTGGAAACTCCTTACAGAAAAGTTAAGGACGGAAAAGTAAGTATGGATGTCAACGATATCGTATTTCTTACGGCAGAGGAAGAAGATGACAACAATATCGCTCAGGCGAATGCTCCGCTTGATGAAAAAGGTACCTTTATCAATGAAAGGGTAAAGGCCAGATTTGAAGGTGACTTCCCTGTCCTTGAACCTAATGAAATCAGCTACATGGATGTGGCGCCCAATCAGATTGTATCGGTTGCAGCTTCCCTGATTCCTTTCCTTGAGCATGATGATGCGAACCGTGCCCTTATGGGATCCAACATGCAGCGTCAGGCAGTTCCTTTGTTGAAACCGGAATCGCCTATTGTAGGTACAGGGCTTGAAGCCAAAGCTGCAACAGATTCCAGGGCTTTGATTTTGGCAGAAGCTGATGGACAGGTTGAGTACGTGGATTCCACTACAATCACTATCAAATATGATCTGTCAGATGATGAATTACTGGTTAATTTCAGTGATGAATACAAGACCTACAGCCTGATTAAATTCAGAAGAACCAATCAGGATACAACAATCAACCTTACCCCTCTTGTTTTGAAAGGGGACAAAGTGAAAAAAGGACAGGTATTGTGCGAAGGTTATTCAACCAACCAAGGTGAATTGGCCTTAGGTAAAAACCTAAGGGTAGCTTACATGCCTTGGCAAGGATATAACTTTGAGGATGCGATTGTTATTTCCGAAAGGGTAGTAAGAGAGGATGTCTTTACCTCTATCCATATTGAGGAATTCCAACTTGAAGTTAGGGATACAAAAAGGGGTGAAGAAGAACTGACATCAGAAATTCCTAACGTCTCTGAGGAGGCAGTTAAAAATCTGGACGAAAACGGAATCATCCGAGTAGGTGCAGAGGTGAAAGAAGGAGATATCATCATAGGTAAAATCACACCTAAAGGTGAAACTGATCCAACGCCTGAAGAAAAGCTGCTCCGTGCGATTTTTGGTGACAAAGCCGGTGATGTGAAAGATGCTTCATTGAAAGCTTCCCCCTCACTTAACGGTGTTGTCATTGAAACCAAATTGTTTTCCAGACCAAAGAAAGACAAGGATTTGAGGGCTAAAGCCAAGGCAGAAGTTGAGAAATTAAAAGCAAAATATTCCAAAGATCTTTTGGGTATCCGTGCAAAAATGATCAACAAATTGCTGACTTTGTTAGATGGTAAGACTTCCCAGGGTGTTAGACACAAGTTTGGGGATGAAATAATCAGTAAAGGGGTTAAATTCAATGCCAAGAACATTGAACAAAACCTTTTCCCTGCCAAGAATCCTTATAGAGATGAGTCTAACTATAATGTTCCTGAAGAAGCCAATTTGGTATCGGACATTATTTTGGATGATTGGACTGAGGATGCGCATACCAATGACCTTATCCAAAAGTTGGTGAAAAACTACGTGAACTCCAGAAATGAAATTTCAGGCAGGTTCAAAAGGGATAAATTTACCTTAGAAGTAGGCGATGAGCTTCCAGCTGGTATTGTGCAATTGGCTAAGGTTTACATTGCCAAAAAGCGCAAGCTAAAAGTTGGGGATAAAATGGCCGGCCGTCATGGTAATAAAGGTATCGTTGCCAGGATCGTAAGAGATGAGGATATGCCTTTCCTTGAGGACGGAACACCAATGGATATTGTTTTGAACCCATTGGGTGTACCTTCAAGGATGAATATTGGTCAGATTTATGAGACCGTATTGGCTTGGGCAGGACTTAACTTGGGCAAAAAATATGCAACTCCGATATTCGATGGTGCTACCATGGAAGAGGTTGCGGCTGAGTTGGAGGCTGCGGGGCTACCAGCTTATGGAAGGACTTATCTATATGATGGGCTTACAGGGCATAAATTTGATCAACCGGTAACAGTAGGTATTACTTATATGTTGAAACTGGGCCACTTGGTTGATGACAAGATGCACGCAAGGTCTATAGGTCCTTATTCACTCATCACGCAGCAGCCATTGGGTGGTAAAGCCCAGTTTGGTGGTCAGCGTTTTGGTGAAATGGAGGTTTGGGCATTGGAAGCATTTGGTGCTTCTCATGTACTGCAGGAGATTCTTACCGTTAAGTCTGATGATGTGGTAGGTAGGGCTAAGGCTTATGAGGCAATAGTAAAAGGTGAAAACCTTCCTAAGCCAAATATTCCTGAATCATTCAATGTATTGGTTCATGAATTGAGAGGTCTAGCTCTTGAAATTACCCTTGACTAATTCAAAAATAATGGGCCTCAGGGCCCTAAACATACTCTTCAACAATTATGGCGTTCAGAAAAAATAAAAAACTAAACATCGACTTTTCCAGAGTCACTATTAGTTTGGCCTCTCCAGAATCAATTCTGGATAGTTCCCATGGTGAAGTAACGCAGCCCGAAACAATCAATTACAGAACCTACAAGCCTGAAATGGGTGGGTTGTTCTGTGAGCGGATTTTCGGTCCTGTTAAAGACTGGGAATGTCATTGTGGTAAATACAAGCGCATAAGATACAAAGGCATTATTTGTGACCGATGCGGTGTTGAGGTGACTGAAAAGAAAGTACGTAGAGAGCGTATGGGACACATCGAATTGGTGGTTCCTGTCGCTCACATATGGTACTTTAAGTCCCTTCCCAATAAAATCGGTTACTTGTTGGGCTTGCCTACCAAGAAATTGGATCAGATTGTTTATTATGAGAGGTATGCTGTAATTCAACCTGGTTTAAAAGCCGAGGATGGGATTCAGTACCTTGACTTTTTGACTGAAGACGAGTATTTGGATATCATGGATAAGCTTCCAAAAGAAAACCAAATGCTGGATGATGATGATCCAAATAAATTCATAGCCAAGATGGGTGCTGAGGCAATCGAGATGCTTTTGGCAAGATTGGATCTTGATGATCTTTCCTACAGCTTGAGACATCAGGCGGCTACTGATACATCCCAGCAGCGTAAAGCGGAAGCTTTGAAGCGCTTAAAGGTTGTTGAGGCCTTTAGGGATGCTAGGACAAGGATAGAAAATCGCCCCGAATGGATGGTTATCAGAATGGTTCCCGTAATTCCACCGGAACTGAGACCATTGGTTCCTTTGGATGGTGGTAGATTTGCCACGTCTGATTTGAATGATCTTTATAGAAGGGTAATCATCAGAAACAACCGATTGAAGCGTTTGATCGATATCAAAGCACCGGAGGTGATTTTGAGAAACGAAAAAAGGATGCTGCAGGAAGCTGTTGATTCCCTATTTGATAATTCAAGAAAAGTAAATGCTGTAAGATCTGACGGTAACAGAGCCTTGAAATCACTTTCAGATATGTTGAAAGGTAAGCAAGGACGTTTCCGTCAAAACCTTCTCGGTAAGAGGGTAGATTATTCTGGTAGATCAGTAATTGTGGTAGGGCCGGAATTAAAATTGCACGAGTGTGGTCTTCCTAAGAATATGGCTGCTGAGCTTTTCAAACCTTTCATCATCAGGAAACTGATCGAAAGAGGAATTGTGAAGACGGTAAAATCAGCCAAAAAGATTGTTGATAGAAAAGACCCTGTAGTTTGGGATATACTTGAAAATGTATTGAAAGGACACCCTGTATTGCTTAACCGCGCACCAACTTTGCACAGGTTGGGTATTCAGGCTTTCCAGCCAAAACTGATTGAAGGAAAAGCGATACAGTTACACCCACTGGTTTGTACCGCATTCAACGCCGATTTTGATGGTGACCAGATGGCTGTTCACGTTCCTTTAGGACATGAAGCCATTTTGGAAGCTTCTACCTTAATGCTTTCTTCGCATAATATTCTTAACCCAGCCAACGGTGCACCTATAACCGTACCTTCACAGGATATGGTTTTGGGACTTTACTTCGTAACCAAAGGCAAGAAATCCACGGCAGAAGAACCGGTGCTTGGTGAAGGCATGACTTTCTATGGAGAAGAGGAAGTAATTATAGCCATGAATGAAGGCACGGTATCAAAGCATGCACTTATTAAGTGTAAAGTAAAAGTCAGAAATGAAGATGGATCATTAGAAGAGAAAATAATTGATACCGTAGCAGGCAGATTGATCTTCAATCAGTTTGTTCCTGAGGAAGTAGGTTTTGTCAATGAATTATTGACCAAGAAAAAACTGCAACAGATTATTTCTGAGGTAGTAAAAATCTGTGGTGTGGCAAGAACAGCCCAATTCTTGGATGATATCAAGCATCTTGGTTTCCAAATGGCGTATTCCGGTGGTCTTTCCATGGGATTGAATGATGTCATTATTCCTGAGGATAAAGACACTTTGATCAACAAGGCCAAAGAGGAAGTAGATCAAGTTTGGAACAACTACCTTATGGGTCTTATTACAGACAATGAAAGATACAATCAGGTAATTGATATTTGGACCAGAACCAATTCTTTCCTTACCAACATTCTGATGAAACAGATGGAGGAAGATAAGCAAGGATTCAACGCCATTTACATGATGATGCACTCTGGCGCCAGGGGTTCCAGAGAGCAGATCCGTCAGTTGGGTGGTATGAGAGGTCTGATGGCCAAGCCTCAGAAAAACCTTCAAGGTTCTGTTGGAGAGATTATTGAGAATCCAATTCTTTCGAACTTCAAAGAAGGACTAGATGTATTGGAGTACTTTATCTCTACTCATGGTGCCCGTAAGGGTCTTGCTGATACTGCCTTGAAAACTGCTGATGCGGGTTATTTGACCCGTCGTCTAGTGGATGTAGCACAGGATATGATCATATCAGAAGATGACTGTGGTACCTTGAGAGGTTTGGTAGTTTCTGCTTTGAAGGACAATGATGAGATTGTAGAGCCACTTTCTGAAAGGATTTTGGGTAGGGTATCTGTACATGATGTATACGATCCTATTTCAGATGAATTGATTATTCCTTCAGGCATAGAGATTACTGAGGAAATTGCCAAAAGAGTAGACGAATCTGCCATAGAAGAAGTAGAGATAAGATCAGTATTGACTTGTGAAACCAGAAGAGGGGTTTGTGCCAAATGTTATGGACGTAACCTCGCTACTGGCGGAATGGTACAATCTGGTGAGTCAGTAGGGGTGATTGCAGCACAATCCATCGGTGAGCCAGGTACTCAGCTTACCTTGAGAACCTTCCACGTAGGTGGTACTGCTTCCAATATTTCTGTTGAAGCAAGCATTAATGCCAAGTTTGAGGGTGTTGTAGAGTTTGAAGAAGAATTACGTTGGATTGAAACAACCAATAAAGATGGAGATTCAATTTCCATCGTTATGGGTAGGTCTGGCGAAATCAAGATCAACGAAGCCAAAACCGGGAAGACTTTGGTCTCTAACCACGTGCCATATGGTGCAGTTCTGAATGTGAAAGATGGACAAAAAATTGCCAAGGGAGATTCTCTTTGTACTTGGGATCCATACAATGCTGTTATTCTTTCTGAATACGAAGGTACCGTTGATTTTGAGTCCATAATCGAAGGGATTACATATAAAGAAGTAGCTGATGATCAGACAGGTTATCGTGAAAAAGTAATCATTGACACCAAAGATAAAACCAAAAACCCTGCAGTCTTGGTAAATTATGGGGATGAGACCAAAGCTTACAATATCCCTGTTGGTGCCCACCTTTCTGTTGAAGCAGGAGATAAAGTGAGAGCAGGTCAGATATTGGTCAAGATCCCTAGATCTGTTGGTAAAACAAGAGATATTACGGGTGGTCTTCCAAGGGTAACAGAGCTCTTTGAAGCGAGGAATCCATCTAACCCAGCTGTGGTCTCAGAAATCGATGGTGTAGTTACTTACGGAGGTATCAAGAGAGGAAATAGGGAAATCTTTATTGAATCCAGAGATGGTGTTAAGAAGAGGTATATGGTTTCATTGTCCAAGCACATTCTCGTGCAGGAAAATGACTTTATCAGAGCCGGTGAACCACTTTCTGATGGAGCCATAACACCTAATGATATCTTGGCCATCAAAGGACCAACTGCTGTTCAGGAATACTTGGTAAATGAAATTCAGGAAGTATACCGTTTGCAGGGTGTGAAAATCAATGATAAGCATATCGAGGTAATTGTGAGCCAGATGATGCAGAAGGTTGAGATTCTTGAGCCAGGAGACACCAATTTCCTTCAAGGTCAGATTGTGGACAAATGGGCTTTCAGAGAAGAGAACGACAATATCCTTGACAAGAAAGTGGTGATGGATGCAGGAGACTCTTCTACTTTAAAGCCGGGGATGATCATCACTTCAAGGAGATTGAGAGATGAAAATTCAAGTTTGAAGCGTAAGGATTTGAAACTGGTACAGGTCCGTGATGCGGAAACTGCAGTTTCCAGACCTACTTTACAGGGTATCACGGCTGCCTCTTTGGGTACAGAAAGCTTTATATCGGCTGCTTCCTTCCAGGAAACTACAAAGGTATTGAGCGAAGCTGCCATCCGAGGTAAGAGAGATGAATTGTTAGGATTGAAAGAGAATGTAATTGTAGGTCATTTGATCCCGGCAGGTACGGGTCAGAGACACCTCAAGCATGTCATAGTAGGTTCTCAGGAGGATTATGATAGAATGTCTTCTGAAAAGGAAAGAACAATCAGAAAGTCCAAAGAGCCTGTTAAGTAAGTAAAAACTCGATTTAAAATTTAAGGCCTGTAGTCAAATACAGGCCTTTTTTAATCAAAACAATGAATACCATGGAAGACGAAAAGAAACCAAAACAACATCCGGAGCAGCAGATCAATGTGGAGTTGTCCGAGGAAGTGGCGGAGGGTATTTACAGCAACTTGGCCATGATCGCCCATTCCAATTCAGAATTTGTCATTGATTTTATCAGATTGATGCCAGGAGTACCCAAGGCTAAAGTCAAATCCAGGATCATCATGACCCCTGACCATGCCAAAAGATTATTGGCAGCATTGAAAGACAACATTGCCAAATATGAGCAGGCTTTTGGCAAAATTCAGGGTGGTTCAGAGGGGCCAAATTTTCCGATGAATTTTGGTGGGGGCTTTGGAGAAGCTTGACAAAAATATAACAGCTTAATTTTGTTTGTTTTATCGATTTGCCTACCTTTGCAGTCCAAAATTTACAAGTTTAAAGGAAGTAATTATAAATCTATCAGTTAATGCCTACTATACAACAGTTAGTAAGAAAAGGTAGAACCACGTTAGAGACGAAATCCAAGTCAAGGGCTTTGGATGCTTGTCCTCAGAGACGTGGTGTATGTACCAGGGTGTACACTACCACCCCTAAGAAGCCTAACTCAGCGATGAGAAAAGTGGCCAGGGTAAGATTGACAAACGGTAAAGAGGTAAACGCTTACATTCCGGGAGAGGGTCATAATCTACAGGAGCACTCTATCGTATTGATCAGAGGGGGTCGTGTAAAGGACTTACCAGGTGTGCGTTACCACATTATCAGAGGTGCATTGGATACTGCCGGGGTAAAAGACCGTAAGCAAGGTCGCTCCAAGTACGGTGCTAAGCGTCCTAAGGCCGCTCCAGCAAAAAAATAATTGATTAAAAACATTAAAAAAAAATGAGAAAAGCGAAACCAAAGAAGAGATATATTCTTCCTGATCCAAAGTTTAACGACACTTTGGTAACCAAGTTCGTTAACTGTATGATGGTTGATGGAAAGAAGAGTATTGCTTACAAGATCTTCTACGACGCAGTCGAGAAGGTAGAACAAAAAGTAGGTGAGAACGGTCTTGAGGTTTGGAAAAAAGCGCTTAACAATATTACTCCAGCCGTAGAGGTGAAGAGTCGTAGAGTTGGTGGTGCGACATTCCAGGTTCCAATGGAAGTTAGACCCGAAAGAAAAGTGTCCTTAGGTATTAAGTGGATGATCACTTTTGCCAGAAAAAGAGGTGAGAAGACCATGACGGACAGACTTGCAGGTGAAATCATCTCCGCATCAAAAGGAGAAGGAGCAGCTGTGAAGAAGAAAGACGATACACACAGAATGGCAGAAGCAAACAAAGCATTCTCACATTTTAGATTTTAATTTATAATGGCAAGAGATTTAAAATACACTAGGAACATTGGAATTGCCGCACATATTGATGCGGGAAAAACTACGACTACAGAAAGGATCCTATTTTATTCCGGCGTGAGTCACAAAATCGGTGAAGTGCACGATGGTGCTGCTACTATGGATTGGATGGCCCAGGAACAGGAAAGAGGAATTACCATCACCTCTGCAGCTACCACAGTTTTTTGGAATTACAGAGATCAAAAATACCAAATCAACATCATCGATACTCCGGGTCACGTAGACTTTACAGTAGAAGTCAACAGATCTTTGAGGGTTTTGGATGGTCTTGTTTTCCTTTTTAGTGCTGTTGATGGTGTGGAGCCACAGTCAGAAACTAACTGGAGACTTGCTGATAATTATAAAGTGGCCCGAATCGGTTTTGTCAATAAAATGGACCGTGCCGGAGCCAATTTCCTTGACGTTTGTAAACAAGTAAAAGAAATGTTGGGAAGCCATGCAGTACCATTGCAGCTTCCTATCGGTGCCGAAGATAAATTCAGAGGCGTGGTTGATTTGATCAACAACAGAGCGATTGTATGGAATGAGGAAGACATGGGTATGACTTACGAGGTTGTGCCTATTCCTGAAGATATGCAGGAGGAAGTAGACCAATGGAGAGAGCACTTATTGGAGTCTGTAGCGGACATCGATGAGTCATTGATGGAAAAATTCTTTGAAGATCCAGATTCAATTACAGAAGCTGAAATTCTTTCTGCTTTGAGAGAAGCTACGATACAGATGAAAATTGTTCCAATGGTTTGTGGGTCTTCTTTTAAGAACAAAGGTGTTCAGACCATGCTTGATCTTGTGATGGAATTATTGCCTTCTCCTTTGGATAAGGATGATATTTTTGCATCAGAGATCGACAGTGAGGAAAAGAACGTGAGGATATCTCCAAATGAAGACGAGCCATTTACAGGACTTGCTTTTAAAATTGCAACGGATCCATTTGTAGGCCGACTATGTTTTGTGAGAGCATACTCCGGTGTGTTGGAGTCCGGTTCTTACGTATTCAACAGCCGTTCAGGTAACAAAGAGCGTATTTCCAGGGTTTTCCAGATGCACGCCAATAAGCAGAATCAAATTCCAAGATTGCAAGCCGGTGATATCGGCGCGGTGGTTGGGTTTAAAGATATCAAGACCGGTGATACCCTATGCGATGAAAAGCGTAAGGTAGTATTGGAATCTATGATTTTCCCGGAACCGGTTATTGGATATGCTATTGAGCCCAAAACCCAGGCCGATGTAGACAAATTGGGTATGGCCATTGCAAAATTGGTGGAAGAGGATCCTACTTTGGTAGTCAATACAGATCATGAAACTGGTCAGACTATTTTGAGGGGTATGGGTGAACTTCACTTAGATATCATCATAGACCGATTGAAAAGAGAATTCAAGGTTGAGATCAACCAAGGAGCTCCTCAGGTTGCCTATAAAGAAGCATTATTTGGTTCAGTCGAGCACAAAGAAGTGTATAAAAAGCAAACTGGAGGTAAAGGTAAATTTGCTGATATTGTATTTGAAATTGGTCCAAAGGATCCAGATCCAGAGACGAATGAAATCAAACCTGGACTTGATTTTGTCAACGGCATTGTAGGTGGTGTAATTCCAAAGGAATTTATTCCATCCATTCAGAAGGGATTTGCAGAGGCGATGAAAAATGGTCCTCTGGCGGGTTATCCGATCGAGGCAATGAAAGTAAGGTTGTTCCATGGTTCCTTCCACGATGTCGATTCAGATGCCCTTTCATTTGAAATGGCTGCAAGACTCGGATTCAAAGACGCAGCGAAGAAATGTAAGCCTCAGTTATTGGAGCCGATCATGTCAGTAGACGTGGTTACTCCTGATGACTATACAGGTCCCATTACAGGTGATTTGAATAGGAGAAGAGGTCTGATGAAAGGTATGGATACCAAAGGTACTTCTACAGTAGTTAAAGCGGCTGTTCCATTATCAGAACTATTCGGTTACATTACTGATTTAAGAACAATTTCTTCCGGAAGGGCTACAGCTTCACTGACCTTCTCTCACTATGAACCGGTACCTACCAACATAGCGGAAGGTGTAATCGCAAAAGTTAAAGGTGAAAAAGCCTAAATTTTAATCGACATGAATCAAAAAATAAGAATAAAATTGAAGTCTTACGATCACAGCCTGGTGGATAAGTCATCAGAGAAGATCGTCAAAGCGGTAAAAGCAACCGGAGCCATCGTTGTAGGGCCTATTCCTTTGCCTACCAAAAAGGAAAAATTCACTGTGTTGAAATCACCACACGTGAATAAAAAAGCGAGAGATCAATACCAGCTTTGTACTTACAAAAGATTGGTGGATATCTATAGCAACAGCTCTAAGACAGTAGATGCCTTGATGAAAATTGAACTGCCCAGCGGTGTAGATGTAGAGATCAAAGTCTGACAGGCATCTGTTAAAAAATCCCTGAAAAACCTATCCGTATTTACGGGTGGGTTTTTCTTTTTTAAAATTTTGTCAACAGTATTTTGAGGATAGTACACTATAGTTGGAGGTTTACCCTCCAATTATTTTCGTAAATAATTGAAAATATTAAAGTTGGGGTTTGTAAGGTGGAATTAAATTTCTAACTTTGCAGTCCTTAAAAAGCACCCCTGTGCATAAGCGCTTGGGTTTCAAGATTATTATATAACAGAAGATGTCTGGAATAATAGGTAAAAAAGTAGGAATGACTAGCATTTTCAGTGCCGATGGACGAAATGTCGCATGCACGCTAATAGAAGCTGGTCCTTGCGTAGTGACGCAAGTAAAAAATTTAGAAACAGACGGGTACAACGCTGTTCAGTTGGCTTATGGTGAGCGTAAGGAGAAAAATACGCCAAAACCATTGATCGGACATTTCAAAAAAGCCGGTACAACGCCAAAGCAGAAAGTTGTTGAATTCAGAGACTTCAGGGTCGAATTTGAAGGTCAGGTTGATCTTGGAAAAACCGTGGAAGCTGGTCAGGTATTCGTAGAAGGTGACTTCGTAGATGCTATCGGAACTTCCAAAGGTAAAGGTTTCCAAGGTGTAGTAAAAAGGCATGGATTTGCCGGTGTAGGTGGACAAACCCACGGTCAGCACAACAGGCAGAGACACCCTGGGTCTATTGGTGCATGCTCTTGGCCTTCAAGGGTTTTTAAGGGCATGAGAATGGCTGGTAGAACCGGTGGGGACAGGGTTAAAGTGATTAACCTTAAAGTCCTAAAAATATATCCTGAAAAGAATCTACTGGTAGTGAGTGGTTCTGTTCCTGGTCCAAAAAATTCTTTCGTTATTCTAGAGAAGTAAGAAAATGGAATTAGCAGTATTAAAACATAACGGCGAAGAAACAGGTAGAAATGTCAGTCTTTCAGATGACATTTTTGCGATCGAACCTAACGATCATGCCATCTACCTAGATGTCAAACAATATTTGGCTAACCAGAGACAGGGTACTCACAAATCGAAAGAAAGAAATGAAGTAGCTGGTTCGACCAAAAAAATCAAGAAGCAAAAAGGTACGGGTGGTGCCAGGGCAGGCTCAATAAAGTCTCCTATATTCAGAGGTGGAGGAAGGGTTTTTGGCCCTAAGCCAAGAGATTATTCTTTCAAACTGAATAAAAGCCTTAAAGTTTTGGCCAGGAAGTCTGCATTGTCCTATAAAGTAAAAGAGAATAGCTTGGTTATTTTGGAAAATGTATCTTTTGATGCACCAAAAACCAAGAGTTATATTGCTCTTTTAAATGGATTGGCACTTTCTGACAAAAAGACTTTGTTGGTATTACCTGAAGTTAATAAGAATGTATACCTGTCAAGCAGGAATTTACCTAAAGCAAGGGTGGTAACAGTAGACAGTGTTAACACTTACGAACTATTGAATGCTGACAGTTTGGTTCTGTGCGAAGGTTCTGTAAGTAAATTGGAAAACCTTTTATTGAAGTAAGATCATGCAGATACTTAAAAGACCTTTGATTACGGAAAAAATTTCTGCGATGAATGAGCAGGGAGTTTACGGATTTGTGGTAGAGAAAACCGCAAGCAAGCCGGAAATAAAGAAAGCCGTAGAAAAGATGTATGGTGTAACGGTGGAAGATGTGCGTACGATGAGGTATGCAGGTAAGCCAAAGACCAGATACACCAAGACAAAAATCGTAACTGGTTACAGCAATGCTTTCAAGAAAGCTATTGTGAAAGTAGCCGATGGTGAAATAATTGATTTTTACGGAGAAATTTAATTGAATCATAACCATGGCAGTTAAGAAATTAAAACCTGTAACCCCAGGAACCAGATTTAGAGTAGCTCCGGCATTTGATGAGATTACTGCATCGAAGCCAGAAAAATCTCTTTTGGCGCCTAAGAGGAAAACAGGTGGTAGAAATAATTCAGGTAAAATGACCTCCAGATATATTGGTGGTGGTCATAAGCAAAGACTTAGAGTTGTTGACTTTAAGAGAAGTAAATTTGGTGTACCGGCTGTAGTAAAGTCAGTTGAATACGATCCAAATAGGACTGCACGCATCGCCTTATTATATTATGTAGATGGTGCAAAGGCCTATATCATCGCTCCGGAAGGTCTGCAAGTTGGGCAGACAGTGATTTCCGGAGAAAGCGTTGCTCCAGAAGTTGGTAATGCTATGCAATTGATAAATATCCCTTTGGGTACTATCGTCCATAACATTGAGCTTAAGCCTGGAAAAGGTGGAGCAATGGCAAGAAGTGCCGGTGGCTATGCCCAAGTAGTGGCCCGTGAGGGAAAATACGTAACCGTTAAATTGCCTTCAGGTGAAATGAGGTTGGTATTGGGAACTTGTATGGCGACAATTGGAACAGTATCCAATGGTGATCACATGAATGTGGTATTAGGAAAAGCGGGTAGAAAACGTTGGCTTGGCAGAAGACCTAGAACAAGAGGTGTTGCGATGAACCCAGTAGATCACCCTATGGGTGGTGGCGAGGGCCGTTCTTCCGGAGGTCATCCCAGATCAAGGAAAGGTTTGCTTGCCAAGGGTAAGAAGACGAGGTCTCCTAAGAAGTATTCCAATAAATTCATCATTAGTAAAAGATCCAAATAATTATGGCACGTTCATTAAAAAAAGGTCCTTATATAGAACATCACTTGGCCAAAAAAGTGGATGTGATGAACGAATCAGGCAAAAAGTCAGTGATCAAGACCTGGTCGAGAAGATCAATGATTTCCCCGGATTTCGTAGGTCATACCTTTGCTGTGCATAATGGGAATAAGTTCATTCCTGTGTTTGTTACAGACAACATGGTAGGCCATAAGCTTGGAGAGTTTGCACCTACTAGAAACTTTAGAGGTCATATCGCCAAAAAAGATAAAGGAAAGAGATAATCATGGAAGCAATAGCAAGATTAAATAATGTTCCTACTTCTCCCCGCAAAATGCGCTTGGTAGCTGACCTCGTGAGAGGTAAAAGAGTAGGACAAGCATTGAGCATACTGAAGTTTACCCCTAATCATGGTGCCATTAAGTTGGAAAAACTTCTGCTTTCTGCTGTAGCCAACTGGCAGGCAAAAAATCCTGATGCCAAACTTGAGGAGGCAGATCTTTATATCAAAACTATCTTCGTAGACGGAGGTCGTATGTTGAAGAGATTGAGACCTGCACCACAGGGTAGGGCACACAGAATTCGTAAAAGATCAAATCATGTAACCCTTGTTGTAGATGCCTTCAACATTGGAGTTACCGCTGATGAAGTAGAAACAACTGAAAAATCTAATTAAAATCAGACTATGGGACAAAAGATAAACCCAATTGGTTTTAGACTTGGAGTAATCAAAGGATGGGAATCCAACTGGTACGGAGGAAAAGATTTTGCCGATAAGCTATATGAAGATCAGCAAATAAGGAAATACGTCAGTGCCAGAATTCCCAAAGGGGGAATCTCTAAAGTCATTATCGAAAGGACTTTGAAGAGAATAACCCTGACTATTCATACTGCACGTCCAGGAGTGGTTATTGGTAAAGGCGGGGCTGAAGTCGACAAGCTAAAAGAAGAATTGAAAAAACTTACCAACAAAGATGTTCAAATCAACATTTTTGAAATCAAGCGTCCTGAGATTGACGCCAAACTGGTAGGTGAATCCATTGCTCAACAGCTACAGGCCAGAATTTCTTTCAGACGTGCCATGAAGCAATCAATTGCTGCGGCAATGCGTGTAGGTGCAGAAGGTATCAAGATTAAATTATCGGGAAGATTGGGCGGAGCTGAAATGGCAAGGTCTGAGATGTATAAAGAGGGAAGAATTCCTTTGCATACCCTGAGAGCAGATATTGATTACGCTGTTTCCGAAGCCAATACCGTGTATGGTATCATTGGAATTAAAGTTTGGATTTTCAAAGGTGAAGTTTTCGGAAAGAGAGATCTTTCTCCGAACATCGGTGCCACGAATGAGCCAAAGTCTTCCGGAGCCAGAGGCAAGAGAAGAGAGGGCGGTCCAAAAAGAAGAAAGAGAAATAACTAATTTTCACCTTTAAGTGAGAAATCATGTTACAGCCAAAAAGAACTAAATATAGAAAAATGCATAAGGGGAGGATCAAAGGCCTTGCCCAAAGGGGACACACACTCTCTTTTGGCAACTTTGGTATCAAATCCCTTGAAGCTGGATGGATCACCTCCCGTCAGATTGAGGCAGCGCGTATTGCCATGACGAGAGCCATGAAAAGAGAAGGTCAGGTTTGGATCAGAATTTTCCCGGACAAACCTATCACGAAGAAGCCTGCTGAGGTACGTATGGGTAAAGGTAAGGGTGCTCCTGAATATTGGGTAGCAGTTATCAAGCCGGGAACCATTCTATTCGAAGCAACTGGTGTTAGCCAAGAATTGGCTCAAGAAGCCTTGAGATTGGCCCAGCAAAAGCTTCCAGTTAGTACAAGATTCGTAGTACGTAGAGATTACGTTGGATAATAATAACTATGAAAAATTCAGATATCAGATCACTTTCAGAAAGTGAAATCGCAGACCGCATAGCCGCTGAGCAGGAAAACTTAACCAAGTTAAGATTCGCTCATGCTATCTCTCCAATCGAGAATCCTAATAAAATCAAGGAATCAAGACGTTTCATCGCAAGACTGCAAACGATCTTGAAAGCAAAACAACTAGCTAAATAAGAATGATGATGGCTACTACTGAGAGAAATCTTCGTAAAGAAAGAATAGGAAAAGTAGTCAGCAACAAGATGGATAAGTCCATTACTGTTGCCGTAGAAAGAAGGGTTAAACACGCTATCTACGGTAAATTTGTTGCCAAGACTACAAAATTTATGGTTCATGACGAGAAAAATGATGCTAAAGAAGGCGATGTCGTCAAGATTGGTGAAACTCGTCCGCTGAGTAAGAACAAGCGTTGGAGATTAGTTGAAATTATAGAAAGGGCTAAGTAATCATGATACAACAAGAATCAAGATTAGGCGTAGCGGATAATTCCGGTGCTAAAGAAGTGCTGGTAATCCGAGTGTTGGGTGGAACCAAGAAAAGATATGCTTCCATCGGTGATAAAGTTGTGGTGACTGTTAAGTCAGCTCTTTCTTCCAGCAATATGAAAAAAGGTACCGTTTCTAAAGCGGTTATCGTGAGAACGAAGAAAGAAATCAGAAGGAAAGATGGATCTTATATCCGTTTTGAGGACAATGCTGCCGTCCTTCTCAACAACAATGATGAGCCAAGAGGTACCCGTATTTTCGGCCCTGTAGCGAGAGAGTTGAGAGAGAAGCAGTTTATGAAAATTGTGTCTTTGGCCCCAGAAGTATTGTAATCATGGAAAGAAAATTCAATAAGCAACCCAAATTGCATATCAAAACCGGTGATACTGTGAAGGTATTGTCAGGTGATGACAAGGGCAAGTCAGGTAAAGTCCTTTCTGTAGATCTTCAAAAAAGAAGGGCTATAGTAGAAGGTTTGAACATGGTAACCAAACACGTGAAGCCTACTGCTACCAACCCACAAGGAGGCATCGAGAAGAAAGAAGCCCCTATCAATGCAAGTAACCTGATGCTAGTGGATCCCAAAACGGGGGAAGCAACGAGAACAGGAAGAAAGCTTGGTGAGAATGGAAAATTAGTAAGGTATTCTAAGAAAACCGGGGAGGTGATCAATGGCTAAACCTAGAGTTAAAGAAAGATATAATGCGGAAATTGTTCCGGCATTAAAGGAAAAATTCCAGTACAAATCTGTCATGCAGGTTCCAAAGTTGACCAAAATCGTGATCAACAAGGGAATCGGTGCAGCAGTAGCGGACAAAAAGCTTGTAGATCATGGGGTAGAAGAGCTTTCTCTTATATCCGGACAAAAAGCTGTAGCAACCATTGCAAAGACTTCTGTTTCCAACTTCAAGTTGAGAGAAGGTATGCCTATCGGTGCCAAGGTTACACTAAGAGGTGATAAAATGTATGAATTCCTTGATAGGTTGATGACCGTTGCCTTGCCACGTGTAAGGGATTTCAAAGGTATCAGTGATAAAGGCTTTGACGGAAGGGGTAATTATACGCTGGGCGTAACAGAACAGATTATATTCCCTGAAATCAGTATTGAGAAGGTAAACAAAATCTCCGGTATGGATGTCACTTTTGTGACCACCGCCAATACAGATGAAGAGAGCTATGCACTTTTGAAAGCATTTGGGATGCCTTTTGTTAACAAAAATAACTAAGAAATATTATGGCAAGAGAGTCATTAAAAGCTCGTGAGAGAAAAAGAGAAAGGCTTGTAGCGAAGTATGCTAAAAAAAGAGCGGAACTGAAAGCTGCAGGTGACTTTGAGGCTTTGGACAAACTACCAAAAAACTCTTCACCCGTGAGATTGCACAATAGATGTAAATTGACAGGTCGTCCTAAGGGATATATGAGGAAGTTTGGTATCAACAGGGTTACCTTCAGAGAAATGGCATCTGCCGGTAAAATACCGGGTGTAACCAAGTCTAGCTGGTAAAATACAAGCAAGAGTTTTTATTCTAAAAATCATTGTGTAACTTTGCACGCCCGAAATGGGGAGTGTAGTTAGACTTATATAAATATGACTGATCCAATAGCTGATTATCTAACAAGATTGAGAAACGCCATCAAGGCTTCTCACAGAATCGTTGAGATACCTGCTTCTAACATCAAGAAGGATATCACGAAGGTGCTTCATGATAAGGGATATATTCAAAATTACAAATTTGAGGAAAATGGGCCTCAAGGTTCCATCAAAATTGCATTGAAATATAATCCATCTACCAAGCAAAATGCCATCGTTAGCCTGTCAAGAATTAGTAAGCCAGGTTTGAGAAAGTATGTAAAACACGAAGATCTACCAAGAGTCATCAATGGCTTGGGGATTGCCATTCTTTCCACTTCCAAAGGTGTAATGACCGATAAGGAAGCCAGAGTTGAAGGAATTGGCGGAGAGGTACTTTGCTTCGTATATTAAAAAACCGTTATGTCAAGAATAGGTAAAAAACCAATAGATCTGCCAGCGGGTGTTACTGTAGACGTGACAACACACAATGTTGTTACTGTTAAAGGTCCCAAAGGTACGTTAGTGAGGGATGTGAATCCCGACATTGCTGTGAAGGTGGAGGGCAATCAAATTGTCCTTGATAGACCCACAGACTCTAAAAGACATAAGTCATTGCACGGCCTTTACCGTTCTTTGGTCAACAACATGGTGATCGGAGTATCTGAGGGATACAAAAAAGAACTTGAATTGGTCGGTGTAGGTTATAAGGCGTCTAACCAAGGTCAGGTATTAGAACTTTCTTTAGGTTATTCTCACAACATTTTCTTTGCTTTACCGGATTCAATTTCATTGAAAACCGAGACTCCAAAAGGTAAAAACCCTTTGGTTACTTTGGAAGGTATAGATAAGGAATTGGTAGGCCAAGTTGCCGCAAAAATAAAGTCTCTTCGTAAAGTTGAGCCTTACAAAGGCAAAGGTGTACGTTTTGTTGGTGAAATTGTTAGACGTAAGGCTGGTAAAACTGCTAGTAAAAAATAATAAAAATGGCTTTTAATAAGAATCTAAGAAGACTCAGAATCAAAAAAAGTATCCGAAGAAAAATCTCCGGTACTGATTCTAGACCTCGTTTGTCAGTATTTAAAAGCAATACTGGTATATACGCACAGCTGGTAGATGACCTTAAGGGTCATACCCTTGCCCATGCCTCCTCCAAAGAAATTGGAACAGCTAAGAATATCACTGTTTCTTTGTCCAAGGAAGTTGGTAAGAAGCTTGCGGAAAGAGCTGCAACGAAAGGTGTCACTGAAGTCGTTTTCGATAGAAGTGGATACATTTATCATGGTAATGTTAAAGCTCTTGCCGAAGGCGCAAGGGAAGGTGGCCTTAAATTTTAATAGATATTATGTCTCAGTTAAGAAGAAAACCCATTAGGGCAACAGATACAGAATTAAAAGAGAAAGTAGTAGCTATCAACCGTGTTGCTAAGGTAGTAAAGGGTGGTAGAAGATTTTCTTTTTCTGCAATTGTGGTTGTTGGTGACGGCAACGGAGTTGTAGGTTATGGTTTGGGAAAAGCAAACGAAGTAACTGACGCCATTACCAAAGGCATTGAAGATGCGAAGAAAAATTTGGTAAGGGTACCGATTTTGAAAGGAACCATTCCACATGACCAACTTGGCAAGTATGGAGGCGGATTTGTATTGATCAAACCAGCAGCACCTGGTACAGGAGTAATTGCAGGTGGTGCGATGCGTGCCGTTCTTGAGAGTGCCGGTGTTACAGATGTATTGGCCAAGTCAAAAGGATCTTCTAATCCACACAACGTGGTAAAAGCGACTATTGATGCACTGGTACAGTTGAGGGATGCAATTGCTGTCAGTCAGCAACGCGGTGTGAAAATGTCAAAAGTTTTTAACGGATAAGAAGATGGCGAAGATCAAAATAACTCAGGTTAAAAGCACCATTAAAAGACCTAAGGATCAAAAGGCAACGATTATCGCTTTGGGACTTGGTAAAATCAACAGGACTGTGGAGGTTGAAAACAACCCTGCAATCGCTGGTATGGTAAGAAAAGTAAGTCACCTTGTAAAAGTGGAGGAAGCTTAATTATGAAATTACATACACTTAAACCTGCTGAAGGTTCGATAAAATCCAGAAAAAGAATAGGTAGGGGCCAAGGCTCAGGTAGAGGTGGTACTTCTACCAGAGGCCATAAAGGCGCCAAATCCAGATCTGGTTATAAAACAAAGCTTGGATTTGAAGGTGGTCAAATGCCTCTTCAAAGAAGGGTTCCTAAGTTTGGGTTCAAAAACTTAAACAAAGTAGTTTACAAACCCATCAACTTGAACGTGCTTCAAGATTTGGCTGCGCAGCATAATTTAGAGACGATTACTATGGAAACTTTGGTTAACCATGGTCTAGTTTCTAGAAAGGATGTTGTAAAAGTCTTGGGTAGTGGCGAACTTACAGCCAAATTAAATGTAAGTGTCCACTCTTTCTCAGCTTCAGCTGTAGAAGCAATAGAAAAAGTTGGCGGAACAGTAAACAAGCTTTAATTAGATGAAAAAGTTTATCTCAACAGTTAAGAATATCTTTTCTATTGAAGATTTGAGGATCCGTATCCTGAATACAATCGGTTTTCTGGTTGTATTCAGATTAGGGTCTTTTATCGTACTACCAGGTGTAGATCCTTCTAAATTGGGAGATGCACCAGAAGGTATCTTTGGCCTGATTGACACATTTCTAGGTGGTGCTTTTAGCAATGCATCCATCTTCGGTTTGGGGATCATGCCATATATATCTGCTTCCATCGTGTTGCAGTTATTAACTGTTGGTGTACCCTACTTTCAGAAATTACAAAAAGAGGGAGAATCCGGAAGGAAAAGAATCAATCAAATCACAAGGGTGCTCACGATTGCCATTACGGTTGCACAGGGTATTGGTTATATTACGGCCACTATATTGCCGACCGGGGCTGTTATGGTAAGCACTTCTTTGTTTATGTTCAGTTCATTGGTACTGCTTTCTGCGGGAACCATGTTTTGTATGTGGTTGGGTGAAAAGATTACTGAAAAGGGAATCGGTAATGGTATTTCCATGCTGATCATGATCGGTATCATTTCTAGATTTCCTGGAGCAATCATTGCAGAAGTGTTATCAAAAGGTACTTCAGGAATGCTCTTATTGTTGCTTGAAGCCGCGGTATTGTTCTTCGTAGTATTGGGAACAGTAGCCCTGACAGAAGCAACTAGAAGAATTCCTGTTCAATATGCCAAGCAGGTAGTGGGTGGAAAGGTGTATGGTGGTCAGCGTCAGTATATACCGATTAAAGTGAACGCTTCGGGTGTAATGCCGATCATCTTTGCACAGTCATTGATGTTCTTACCGGCACTTATTGCACAGATATGGTCTGAAGACAATGACATTGCCAATTACATTGGAAGCACATTCAGTGACTTTACATCTTGGCAGTACAATTTGGTATTTGCCATCATGATTATTCTTTTCACTTTCTTCTATACAGCTATTACTGTAAACCCAGAACAAATCGCTGAAGATCTGAAAAGAAATGGAGGATTTGTACCGGGAATAAAACCGGGTGCACCTACTTCAGATTTCATTGATAATATCATATCCAGGATTACATTGCCTGGGTCCATCCTGTTGTCAGTGGTGGCAATTCTTCCAGCCTTTGCGATATTGGCAGGTGTTGGAGGAGAGTTTGCCCAGTTCTATGGAGGTACTTCCTTGCTGATTATGGTGGGGGTTATTATGGATACCCTTAGACAAATTGAAAGTTACCTATTGATGAGACATTACGAAGGAATGATGAAAAGTGGCAACATGAAAAACAATCCTTCAAATTATGCAGCTGCAATATGATTCATTATAAGACTTCTGAGGAAGTTCTAAAGATCAAAGAAAGCGCGCAGATATTAGGTAAAGCTCACGGTGAAGTAGCAAAATATATTAAAGAAGGTGTAAAGACATCCTTCCTGGACAAAATAGCAGAAGAGTACATCAGAGATAATGACGGTGTACCTTCTTTTAAAGGTTACAACGGTTTCCCTGCATCACTCTGTATCTCCGTTAACGAGGTGGTGGTTCATGGTTTCCCTAGTGATTATGTATTGAAAGATGGCGATATAATCTCAGTGGATTGTGGAGTCTTTCACCAAGGTTTTCATAGCGATTGTGCTTATACTTACCCTGTCGGTGAAGTCTCCCCCCAAGTATTATCATTGCTTCATGCAACAAAAGAATCTCTTTATTTAGGTATTGAGAAAGCTATTTTTGGAAATCGTATTGGTGACATAGGCAATGCCATTCAAAAGTTTGTAGAAGCAAAGGGTTACACTGTTGTTCGCGAGCTGGTTGGTCATGGTTTGGGCAGGAATCTTCATGAAGCTCCTGAAGTCCCGAATTATGGAAAAAGAGGAAGTGGTGTTTTGATGAAAGATGGTCTGGTAATTGCCATCGAGCCTATGGTCAACTTAGGAACCAGAAATATTGTTCAGGAAAGAGATGGTTGGACGATCCGTACTGCGGATAGAAAACCCTCGGCGCACTATGAGCATACTGTAGCCATCTTTGAGGACAGAACCGAAATATTGACTACGCACCAGTACATAGAAGAAAATTTTAAATTCTAAATATGGCAAAGCAGACATCTATAGAACAAGATGGTACGATTGTGGAAGCATTGTCTAATGCAATGTTTAAAGTGGAACTTGAGAATGGGCATCAATTGATTGCTCATATTTCGGGTAAAATGAGAATGAATTACATCAAGATCCTTCCTGGTGACAAAGTGAAACTGGAATTGTCACCTTACGATCTGACAAAAGGTAGAATCGTTTACAGATATAAATAAAATGTCATGAAAGTTAAGGCATCAATCAAGAAGAGAAGCGTTGACTGTAAAGTTATCAGGAGAAAAGGTAAGCTTTACGTCATCAATAAAAAGAATCCTAAGTTTAAACAAAGACAAGGTTAATCATTATGGCAAGAATTGCAGGTGTTGACATACCAGACAACAAACGTGGTGAAATAGGCCTAACTTATATCTTCGGTATAGGTAAAAGTTCTGCCAGGGCGATCCTGGAAAAGGCAAGTATTTCTTTCGATAAAAAAGTAGGTGAGTGGGATGATGATGAATCTACCGCTATCCGTAACATTATTTCTGCGGAGTACAGAACAGAAGGTGCACTGAAATCAGAAATTCAGTTGAACATCAAAAGATTGATGGATATCGGTTGTTACAGAGGTTTGAGACACAGAAAAGGACTTCCTGTAAGGGGTCAAAAAACCAAAAACAACGCTAGAACTAGAAAAGGTAAGAGAAAGACTGTTGCTAATAAAAAGAAGGCAACTAAATAAATCTTGAATTAGATTATGGCTCAGAAAAGAAACGATAAAGCTAAAGGTAAAAAAAGAGTAGTTAAAGTAGAAGCGGTAGGCCAGGCCCATATCAAAGCTTCCTTTAATAACATCATCATCTCTATTACCAATAATTCTGGTCAGGTGATTTCTTGGGCTTCTGCCGGTAAAATGGGATTCAGAGGTTCAAAGAAAAATACACCTTATGCTGCGCAAATGGCTGCCCAAAACTGTGGACAAGTTGCGTACGATCTGGGATTGAGAAAAATTGAGGTTTTTGTAAAAGGACCTGGGGCAGGACGTGAATCTGCTATCAGAACCTTACAAAATGTTGGTTTAGATGTAACTACGATCATCGATGTGACGCCGCTTCCTCATAACGGCTGTCGTCCTCCAAAACGTAGAAGAGTTTAATTTCTTAAAGAAGATATAGAATGGCAAGATATACAGGTCCAAAGGCAAAAATCGCCAGAAGATTCGGTGAGCCTATCGAAGGATACAGCAAAGCTCTCCAGAAAAAGAACTACCCTCCTGGCCAACATGGAAGGGGAAGAAGAAAAAAGCAGTCTGAATATGCAATTCAGCTTGCTGAGAAGCAAAAAGCAAAATACATCTACGGTGTATTGGAAAGACAATTCGCTAAAATGTTTGGAATTGCTTCAAGAAAACAAGGTATCACAGGTGAAAACCTTCTGCAATTGTTGGAGTCCAGATTGGACAACACGGTTTACAGAATGGGAATTGCACCTACCAGAAGAGGCGCCAGACAGTTGGTTTCCCATAAACATATCCTTGTCAATGGGGAGTTAGTCAATATTCCTTCTTATACCTTAAAGCCAGGTGATATGGTAAGTGTAAGGGAGCGTTCGAAATCTTTGGAAGCCATCACCAATAGTTTGGCCGGAAAAAGTAACCGTTATCCTTGGATAGAGTGGGATAACACCTCTTTAGCAGGTAAGTTTGTATCAGTTCCCACACGGGATGACATTCCTGAGAATATCAAGGAACAACTGATTGTCGAACTCTACTCTAAATAATTAACTTTCAGACTTAAATAGAACTATTGATATGTCCATATTAGCGTTTCAAATGCCCGAGAAAGTGGTGATGGAAAAAGCCGATGACTTCCACGGCCTTTTCACCTTCAAGCCACTTGAAAAGGGCTACGGGGTTACTATTGGTAATGCTTTGAGAAGGATTTTATTATCCTCACTTGAAGGTTATGCCATCACTTCTGTGAAACTACCGGGAGTGGTCCATGAATTTTCCACTATCGAGGGTGTTGTTGAAGACGTGACTGATATTATCCTTAACCTGAAGCAGGTTAGGCTCAAAAAGTTGCATGATTCCATTGATGGAAAAATCACTGTTGAACTTAAAAATCAGTCAGTTTTTACAGCTGGGGATATCGCCAAGTTCACCTCTTCCTACGAGGTTTTGAATCCGGAATTGATTATTTGCCACCTCGACGAAACCAAGAGTTTTGAAATAGAATTGACGGTCGAAAAAGGCAGAGGCTATCTTCCAGCAGAGGAATCCAAGCCAAAAGAACAGGTATTTGGGGTAATTCCTATTGATGCTATCTTTACGCCAATCAAGAACGTCAAGTATAGCGTAGAAAATACAAGGGTAGAACAAAAGACTGACTTTGAAAAATTGATTATAGAAGTTACGACTGATGGTTCCATTCACCCTGAGAAAGCGTTGCAGGAATCTGCAAAGATCCTGATCCAACATTTCATGTTATTTTCTGATCAAACCATGGTATTGGACACAGGTGGTATTTCAGAGCCTGAGCCTATAGATGAAGAGTTTTTGCACATGAGAAAGCTTTTGAAAACTCCTCTCGGGGATCTCGATCTTTCTGTACGTGCGTTCAACTGTTTGAAAGCTGCAGATGTGAAGACATTGGGTGATTTGGCCAAGTTGGAAATTTCTGACATGATGAAATTCAGAAACTTTGGAAAAAAATCCCTTGCTGAACTGGAGCAGTTGATCCAAGAAAAAGGCTTGACCTTCGGAATGGATTTGTCTAAGTATAAACTTGATGAAGAATAAATAAAATGAGACACGGTAAGAAATTCAATCACCTTGGCAGGACAGCCAGTCACAGGAAGGCCATGCTTTCCAATATGGCTACTTCCCTGATTCTTCACAAGCGTATTTCTACTACGCTTGCCAAGGCCAAGGAGCTTAAAAAATATGTAGAGCCTTTGATTACAAGGGCAAAAGAAGATACTACCCACAACAGAAGGGTGGCTTTTTCCTACCTACAGAACAAAGAAGGAATTAAGGCCTTATTTGGTGAAGTAGTAGAGAAAGTAGGTAGCAGAGCAGGAGGATACACCAGAATTATCAAAACAGGATTCCGTCTTGGGGATAATGCTGAAATGTGTATCATCGAATTGGTAGATTTCAACGAATTGATGTTGAAAGAAGCCAAGCCAGCCAAGAAGACCACTAGAAGAAGTAGAAGAGGTGGTGCAGGAAAAGCAACTCCCGCTGCGGGTTCACAGGAAACAACAGAAGTTAAGGCTGATGAAACACCTGCTGCTGAAGTAAAGGAAACACCGGAAGCAAAGGCGGATGATACGCCTGCTGCTGATGACAAGAAAGAAGAAAAATCCGGCGAATAATTTATGTTGGATATTTCAAAATATAAAAGGGGTTGAACTTTGGTTCAATCCCTTTTTTTATATCCTTTTGATTTTACGAAGACAGAAACATCAAAATTCCTTAACTTTGACGAGTTCATATAAAAACCATGAATAAACAAAAAGCAACCCTTCTTCTTGCAGACGGTACTCTTTTTAAAGGTACACTTATTGGCAGTCCAGGTACAAACGGTGGTGAGATATGTTTCAATACAGGTATGACCGGATACCAAGAAATTTATACGGATCCTTCCTATACAGGACAGATTGTAGTGACTACTACATCTCATATCGGTAATTATGGAGTGATAGACACGGAAGTAGAATCAGATCATCCAAGCATTTCCGGAATCGTGGTCAATAGCTTTTCTGAGGGATTCAGCCGGCTTGATGCCAGTGGTTCTCTTCAGGACTATCTTGTCCAATATGGTATCACGGGTATTGCAGATATCGATACACGTATGTTAGTTAGGCATATTCGTTCCAAAGGAGCAATGAATGCCATCATCAGTTCAGAATATGAGGATGACCTAGCAGGATTAAAGGCACAATTAAACCTTGTTCCTGATATGGATGGCCTGGAACTCTCATCCAAGGTCTGTACCAAGGAACCCTTTTATTTCGGAGAAGAAGATGCACCTTATAAGGTAGCCTGTTTGGACTTTGGAATTAAATTGAATATTCTTCGCAGCCTTGCAGAGCGTGGAGTTTATTGTAAAGTGTTTCCTGCCAAAACGACTTTAGATGAAATGGCGGCATGGAATCCTGATGGATATTTCTTGTCCAATGGCCCGGGAGATCCTGCAGTCATGGACTATGCTGTCAAAACGACCAAGGATATCCTTGCTACCAATAAACCAGTATTTGGGATTTGTTTGGGACATCAGATTTTGGCTGAATCCTGTGGAGTATCTACATACAAGATGCACCATGGCCACAGAGGGCTTAACCATCCTATCAAAAATATCCTTACAGGGAAAAGTGAAATTACTTCCCAAAACCACGGTTTTGTGGTCAAAAGAGAGGATGTTGAAAAAAGCGAACAGGTAGAAATTACCCATGTTCATCTCAATGACAATACTGTTGCCGGGATTAAATTGAAAAACAAACCCGCTTTTTCCGTACAATACCACCCAGAATCTTCTCCTGGGCCACACGATTCGAGGTATTTATTCGATGATTTTATATCTTTAATGCAGAAATAATTATACTCTTAAACCTTAACAATTATGACTTTGATTCAATCCATTCACGCCAGACAAATTTTGGACTCCAGAGGGAACCCTACCATTGAGGTAGATGTGGTAACCGAAAACGGTGCCTTTGGCCGTGCTGCAGTACCTAGTGGTGCATCTACAGGTGCAAACGAAGCGGTGGAGCTTCGTGATGGCGATAAATCCAAATACCTTGGAAAAGGAGTATTAAAAGCGGTTTCCAATGTGAATGATGTGATTGCCCCTGAATTGTTGGGCATGGATATATTCGAACAAAACACCATTGACCAGATCATGATCGACCTGGATGGAACGGCTAATAAAAGTAAATTGGGAGCCAATGCCATTTTGGGTGTTTCGCTGGCTGTCGCCAAAGCAGCAGCTATGGAGGCAGGGCAACCCCTCTACCGATATGTAGGCGGTGTCAATGCCAATACGCTTCCCGTTCCCATGATGAATATCATCAATGGCGGTTCTCACTCTGATGCACCTATAGCTTTCCAGGAGTTTATGGTAAGGCCAGTAGGAGCAGCTAATTTTACAGAAGCTATCCGAATGGGCTGTGAAATTTTCCACCACCTTAAAAAGATCCTTCATGATAAGAACTTAAGTACGGCGGTAGGTGATGAGGGTGGTTTCGCTCCTAACTTCTCTGGTGGAACTGAAGAAGCATTAGGATGTATTCTGGACGCCATCAAGAATGCCGGCTACAAAGCTGGAGAAGAGGTGACCATAGCTTTGGATTGTGCGGCTTCTGAGTTTTTCAAAGATGGAAAATACGATTACAGCAAATTTGAGGGTCCTACCGGGAAAGTAAGAAGCAGAGAAGAGCAAGTCGCATACTTGGCTGATCTTACAGAAAAATATCCCATTGATTCCATAGAAGATGGTTTTGCTGAGGATGATTGGGATGGATGGGCTATGCTTAATGCCAAAATTGGTGATAAAATTCAATTGGTTGGCGATGATCTATTGGTGACCAATGTCAAGTTTTTGGAAAGAGGGATCAAAGAAAAATCTGCCAACTCCATATTGATTAAAGTGAATCAGATCGGAACCTTGACTGAAACATTGAATACCATCGCTATGGCACATAAGGCGGGTTGGACTTGCGTCATGTCCCACAGGTCCGGTGAGACAGAAGACTCTACTATCGCTGACCTTGCAGTGGCCACCAATTGCGGACAGATCAAAACAGGTTCTGCTTCCAGATCAGACAGAATGGCGAAATACAACCAATTGTTGAGAATTGAAGAGCAATTAGGAGATTCTTCCATATTCCCCAACAAGAAGTAAAAATTCATTAAAACTTAAGTAAGGTGGCCAATTTGGCCACCTTTTTTTATTCTTTTGGAGTCAAAGAATTTGTTGTCAAATGATTCTACGGCCAACCAAGGTATTTTCATTCGTGTAATTCCTTTCATTTTTTTATCTTTCCCCTGAAACTAAATCAACAATTTATGAGAAATATTTGGATGTTTTTTGTGCTTTTTTTGCTTAGTACAAGCATTAAGGCGCAAGTAGAACCCCTTTGGATACGCTACCCGGCCATTTCCCCTGATGGCAAAGAGATTGTATTCAGCTATAAAGGGGATATCTTTAAAGTCAATGCTATGGGAGGGACTGCTGTGCCCCTTACTCTGCATGATGCGCATGATTTTATGCCAGTATGGAGCCCGGACGGAAAGCAAATAGCTTTTGCCAGTGACAGGTTTGGTAATTTTGATGTTTTCATTATTCCTTCCAATGGAGGGAAAGCCAATCGGTTGACTTATCATTCAGGGAATGATCTGCCTTGGGATTTCACCCCGGACGGAAAGAATGTAGTTTTTTCCTCCCCAAGAAATGACCTATACAGTTCGGTAAGGTTCCCAAATAAGGGCCTTTTTGGAAAATTGTATAGGGTACCTGTAGAAGGAGGGAGAAGTGTATTGCTTTCCACTGCAGGCTTTCAATCTGCCAGTTATGATCCCTCCGGAAGTAGGATCGTTTTTCAGGACAGAAAGGGTTATGAAGATGAGTGGAGAAAGCACCATACCTCTTCTGTGACCCGGGACATTTGGGTTTTTGATATAAAGGAAAATACTTACGAACAAATCAGCGATTTCGAAGGAGAGGACAGGGAGCCACTATTTTCTGCTGACGGGCAGTCTGTGTTTTATTTGAGTGAGAAAAAAGGTTCGCAGAATATATTCAAAAGAAACCTAGAGACTGGCCAAGAGCAACAATTGACCAGCTTCCAAGACCATCCAGTAAGACATCTGAGCCAATCCAATACAGATGTTCTGAGTTTTTCATGGAATGGAGAACTCTATACTTTGAGTCCGGGGCAGGAACCACAAAAAGTAAAGGTGGAAATTTTTGCAGATTTCAGTGGTAAGGATCAGCGTATTGTTTCTGTGAGTGGCGGTGCTACCGAAATGGCCCTGTCTCCAAATGGAAAAGAAATTGCTTTTGTCTTCAGAGGAGAAGTTTTTGTTACCTCTGTGGATAACAATATGACCAAAAGGGTCACCAACACACCTGCCCAGGAACGCATGGTAAGCTGGGGGAAAGATGGAAGGACCTTGTATTATTCTACAGAAAGAGGGGAGAGTTGGGACATTTATCAGGCATCTATCATGAGAGCAGCAGAGCCCTATTTCTTTGCAGCTACACTGATCAGGGAGGAACCTGTGATCGCTACTGACAAAGATGAGTTTCAGCCAGTAGTTTCGCCTGACGGTAAAGAAATCGCATACTTGGAAGAACGCAACATTTTGAAAGTGTTCAATTTGGCAAATAAAACTTCCAGGACCATCATTCCTTCAGGAGAGAATTTCTCTTATAGCGACGGAGATCAGGATTTTACATGGAGTCCGGACAGTAAGTGGCTTGTAGCCAGAAATTCTCTTGGTCTCTATGGCGCCAGCCATATGGTATTGTATGATGCTGCTGGAAATAAAGAATATGTGAATTTGACAAATAGTGGTTTTTCAGATGGTAGGGGTCAGTTTGCAATGAATGGAAAGGCTTTGATCTGGGCCAATGATAAAGATGGGAAGAAGCCTTTGGCCTTACAAGGTGCAAGAGAGCTTGATATTTATGCTTTATTCTTTGATCAGGCAGCATTTGATAGGTTCAGGTTGAGCAAAGATGAATACGAGTTGCTAAAAGAAGGTGAGAAAGAAGATGCTGAAAAGGATAAAGAGAAGGAACCTCTGGTATTTGATCTCAGTGATATTGAGAACCGTAAATTGCGATTGACTCCAGGATCTTTGAATTTATCCTCTTTCGATATGTCTCCAGATGGGGACAAAGTGTATTTTATGGCCAGTTTTGAAGATAAATATGATGTATGGTCTCTGGATACCCGTACAAAGGAATTGAAATCATTGGCCAGGACCAATTCAGGTCCAGGTACAGTGAAATTGGATAAGGAGGGGAAAAACTTGTTCGTTTTGGCCAATGGCAGACTATCCAAAATAGAAACAGGAAATGGAAAGCTTTCCAATATAGGAATCAGTGAGGAAATGGTACTAGATGCCGCAGCAGAGCGGGAATACATCTTCCATCATGCATGGAGGCAGGTTCAAAAGAAATTCTATGACCCGGAACTACATGGTGTTGATTGGGAGATGTATAGGCAAGCCTATGCCAGATTTTTACCTCATGTCAACAATAATTATGATTTTCAGGAACTATTGAGCGAAATCCTTGGCGAATTGAATGGTTCCCATACTGGGGGGAGGTACTCCCACCGGCCGGAAAATGGTGATCAGACTGCTTCTTTGGGATTGTTTTACGACGAGAGCTCTATGGACGAAGGACTGCTTATCAAGGAAGTCATCAAGGGTGGTCCATTGGATAAAGCAGGTAGTAAAGTTAGAGAAGGCCATGTAATTGAGAAAATTGATGGAATTGCTTTGGGTACCGATATCGATTGGAACATGACACTCAACCGAAAGGCGGATAAAAATGTGTTATTGTCATTTTACGATCCGAAAACAAATACGCGTTGGGAAGAGACAGTGAAACCGATTTCCCAAGGGGAAGAAAATAACCTTTTGTACAAGAGATGGGTAGAAACTATGCGGGCGATGGTAGAGGAATTGAGTGATGGGAGGCTTGGTTATGTACATGTTCGGGGAATGAATGACAATAGCTTCCGTACGGTTTATGATGAGGTTTTGGGTAAAAATGCGGACAAGGAAGCTTTGATTGTGGATACACGCTTCAATGGAGGGGGTTGGTTGCATGAGGACCTTTCCACTTTTCTGGATGGTAAGCCTTACGCAACTTTCAGACCCTATGGTTTTATTGCCAGAGGCGGGGAGCCTAGGGACAAGTGGTCAAGACCCTCTGTGGTTTTGATGAGTGAAAGCAATTATTCCGACGCCCATGCTTTCCCATATGCTTACCGCGCCAAAGGAATTGGCAAACTGATTGGTATGCCGGTACCAGGGACCAGTACAGCGGTATGGTGGGAGACACAAATAGATCCGACTATCGTGTTTGGGATTCCAATGATTGCCTTTTATGGCATTGAGGAAGACAGACCATTAGAAAATTTGCAATTAGAGCCAGATATTCAGGTAGCCACGCCTTTTGAGGAAATACTTTATGGTAAAGATGCGCAGATAGAAGCAGCAGTGAAGGAGCTGTTGATTGAAATCAAATGAAATAGATAAGATTAGATTAGTGAAAAAGCTATCCTGAATTTCAGGATAGCTTACTTATTTCTGTGGATGCAATCACTTAAATATCTTTATGTTGTGTGTTTTTAAGTGTGGCCTAATCATTTTCTCTGGCCAGTTGCTCTCTTACAATTTCTTCCTGCCTCATTCTCCTGGAAATTTCCTGGGCATAGGTTCTTCCTTTCTTGTAACCATAATCTGTAAAAGCTTTTCCCGCCCAAAATCTTGCATTTTCCAGATCATTCATCACTTCGTATCCCAAAGCGATATTGTGGCATAATCTGCCACCTGTTTTGCTGTTATTCGTTTGATTCAGACCCATATGCCATGTATCAAGTGCTTCCTCCCACTGATTAACTTGGGCAAACCTTGAACCCCTTCCAAGGGCTGGATTAGATTT
Organism: Cecembia sp.; assembly: GCF_007126775.1. GTDB lineage: Bacteria > Bacteroidota > Bacteroidia > Cytophagales > Cyclobacteriaceae > Cecembia. Next base: position 51,271 of record NZ_SLAP01000123.1, read on the forward strand.
TGGTTTTTCGTACATGGTCCTTCTTATGGATACATTCATAGGGGCAATTCTATGTGCATAACTTGCCCCTGCCATTCTCCCAACATACTGAGTCGCCCTGACTTTATCAATTAGCAGTGTAGCCGCCTGCGTTCTTGTTTCCGCTTCTGCGGACCAGAGATTGGTTTTATCATAATTAAACTGATCAAATATGTTTTTTGAGCGGGGATCATAAAATCTAAATCCCGCATTGACAGATGCCACTCCTTCCATATATACCCCCATTACTTCTACTTCCTTGGCATCCCTTCCCGAACCTTGGGTGATTTTCACCATCTGTCTTTTGTCGGTGACAATAAAGTCAGAGGAGAATTTTTCCAAAACCAATACGGCATCTACATCATATTGGGAGCAAAGTCTTTCTATTTCTCCCCACAACAATGGTGCAGGGAACGTTTGTGCAAACAATCCTCCCCTTAACCTTTCTCTTGCCCGGATGACTTCAAATCTGGGAGAAGTATTCAGAACCTGTTGGGCCCTAGTCAAAGTTGCCTCTGCTGCGTTCTTAACTTCAAATGGCGCTTCCCCGGTAAGTATTCCTTCAATGATTGCCAAGCTTTCATTCTGTGGCGCTGTTCTGTCTACAAGCAATAAGCGCTGAATATAAGTAGGGACACTGATTTCGGCCGGAACCATCCGGTTTAAGGTTACTGTTTTACTACAAGAATTCAACAGGGCTAAAACAGCAAGCGTAATTAGAGGCAGATATTTTGGTCTCATTTGATAAAGATTGCATAATTCCCTGAATAATGGAAAATAATTTTCAGGGAATCAATGGACCATTACTGTTGTTTAATTTTGGATTTAAACAATACTTCATAATCCCTTTCTATTTCACTTCTGTTGGGGGATATCCAAAGATTTCCTTCCTGATCCACAAATTCAATCCTTCCCAGATTTCCAGGTATTTCTAAGGGGTTAAGGCTTCCGTCTTCTGCTACCAGGGCCCATTCTGTCTTGTTTTTCTGTCCAACGGCATTGAACATCTCCTGGAAATCATCAATGCCTTCGGTAGCACGTTCATATTCTTCATCTGAAAGACCTTTGGAGTAACCCAGCAGCAGCTTACCATTAGTCCAGTACAGGTGGTTGATGGACCCATAGGCAAACTCCCGGGTATCAAAACTTATAACATCCCTATCAACTGATTTAGGATCCTTTCCTTTCATTAATTGAAAGTTGTTTATTTGAAGCTGGATTTCGTTTGAAGGATTATTCAGGTCTCCCCAGGTGTAGAAAAAAAGCTTCGGTTCATTTTTGAAACCAATGTAAATACCATCTACAGTACTTCTAAGTACAGGAATGGTATTGGTTACCGGGAAAAGTTCGGAGGCTTTGAATCTTGAATTTTCAGGGAAAGGTATAATCGCTGAATAGGTACCATTGGAAAGGTCAATGGTTTCTAATTTGGTAACTTCTGTCGATTCAAAAAAACCAGAACCTTCACTATTTCTTCCACCCAATAAAGCAACAGCATAATCTGGGTTTCTAAACTGAAAAACATCAGCATTGAGGATGATGAAATTCATCGCTGGGTTGAAATCAGGCTTAAACTGTTCCTTCAGATTACCTTGAAAGTCAAAAATGGAAAGGCCTTTCACCCCTAAAAGGGCTATTTCATCATTATTTCTGAACTGAGGTCTACCCATCAAGTTTGGACCAATGCTTTCAGGTTGATCTCCGGTTTTCCGGAGTTTTTGGATTACTTGGCCTTCTTGGTCAATGAGAATTATTTCTGACCTTTGATGATCCATGGCCAGAAATTTTTTGCCATCTGGACTGATATGGGACCAGGAAAGTAAACCAATGTAATTCACCACCAAGGAATCGGTTATCTCAAGTTCAAAAGCCTGTTTTGACAGGTCTTTATTTTCATTACTTTCTGGTTTATTACAGGCCCATATTAGCAGTAGGACAGCATAGTAGCCAAACTTTAGGTTCTTACACATAATAACATCAAATTATTTCTTGGCCAATCTAAATAGATGAGCTGCATACTTTTTGTTTTCCAGCAGTTCCTCTGAAAGCATGATGCTACTCTCATCCAGTGCAATTACTTCGTATTCTTTTTTGGAGGATACGACCTCGACCGGTGATTTTCGAATTTTTATTTCCACAAATATCCTCCCGTTTTTTTCAAAAATATCTGTTTCTGGATTTACCTGGATCAGGGAAACATTTTCCGCAATGGTATATTTGGCGCCAAAAGCGTTTCTATTGATGACCATTCGGGAGGAACTTCTTAGGTCGTTGTCCAAAAAAGCCTGTTTGACAGTCATCAGGTCCATTTGTACATCAGGGTGCCTATATAAGACCGCATGGTAACTGACCAAGCGTCCAAACATACCAGCATCATCAGGCAACCTGTTTTCTATCCAAACATGCGTGGCGCCACGGATGGCAGCTTCTTCCAAGAGCTTTTTCTTGGCCCTGTTGTTCAATGCATTCATCGCCGAGAATATCGTAACACCTCTGGCTTTGGCGTAGGCATCGCCTATTTCTATAAAGCCCTTGGTGTCAGAATGGCTTCTTAGCTGCTGAATGTCAGATGCAGTAGTAAATCCTGTGATGGGTTTGGTTCCAATTAATTGAGCAATGGAGGGAGATATTACCCCTAAGTTAAAAATCAGAAATAAGAAAAAGGTGAACTTCAATTTTATCTTCATTGTGTTTTTAGTTTTCCAAAACTAAGAGATCAATGTACTGAAAACAATAAAATTAGGTTAAATTTTTTGATATTTATATTAAAATGTCTATCTCCAAGTATTCAAGACCTCGTCTTTTCTTCCTATTTGATAAAGCTGGGAACCTCTCCCCCAAATTAGCATGAGATGGGGCTTTCCTACCTACAGAACTAAATGTTGGGTATGCTGATTTCGGACAAAGCCATTTGGTTTATGCTAATGTTCTTGAAAAAAGAGTCAAGGCAAGTGAAAAGAAAATTTCTTAAGGGTAAAAGTGCTAAAAATTTTACCATAAAAAAGGTCAGCAATATAAGATGCTGACCGGAGTTTTACTTGAATCCAAAATTAAAATTATTTTTCAGACAATATGCTGATAGATTTTTCAAGTTTTGCCATTTCATCATTCATTGATTTTTTGAAAATTTTCCATTGAGTAGGATCTTGATTTACATGTCCTTGAACCATTGATTTAATTTCAAGATTTCGTTTGTTCAATTCATATAGTTCTTTGTTATATTTAAATTGTATCGAATCATTCATTGGTTTCACCTTCTTTTTTAAATAGTTTAAGGTCTGATTATTTTTCAAAAATCGTACTTCAATGATAGAAGCGTAAGAAAAATAATCTATTAAAGAATCTATTTCAACGGTTTTTCTCACTGATGCCGTTTTTATGACAATAGCATCCACCTTGATTGGCTCTTTTTTTGGTCTATTGTTTTCATTTGCCGGTGAACAATTCATCATGCCAAGTGATATGAATCCTCCGATAATGGCTATTTTAAGTATTCCCTTGCGCATCTTTGTTTGTTTTTGATGTTATCAATTCATTTTTCACTATTCTGATTTTAAGGTGTATGAGTGGATTTAGAGTAAAAGTTAAAAAAGTACCACACAACCTTCAATCACCCAAAATCTGGTTGTGTGGTATAGATAATTGAACCTCAGTACATTTAAAAAATATAATGGCTTTTACTTTTGGTTCCGGTAATTTCCAGTGCTGGATATAATTCCCGATATCTACTTAACAAAAGTCCGATATTTAAACACAGAAAGTGTTGTAGGTTTTCCAGCAATTATTGCAAAAATCATTCATTTTTAAGGCTACTTTTACGAAGTGCCCTCATTTGCTTAAAAAAAGAAGGTGTGAGCCCAGTTATTTTTTTGAATTGATTGGAAAGATGGGATACACTGCTATAGTCCAACCGATAAGAAATCTCTGTAAGGTTAAGTTCATCGTAAAGCAGTAATTCTTTCACTTTTTCGATTTTGTGAAAAATGATGAATTGTTGAATGGTAATGCCTTGGACCTCAGAAAAAATATTTGATAAATAAGTGTAATCATATTCAAGCTTTTCACTGAGGAATTCAGAAAAGTTGACTTTGGGGACAGAAGTAGAATGGTGGATCAAATCAATAATTACATTTTTTATTCTTTCGATCATAACAGCCCTCTTATCATCGAGTAATTCAAGGCCAATATTTTTCAAATTTTCCCTTAAGGTTTCCCTTTGCTGTTCTGAAATTTTTTCAAATATCTCTACTTCCCCCAATATGACATTGACATACCTTATCCCTAGCTTTCTTAGCTCTTCCTTTACTACCATGATACAGCGTAAGCTGACCATATATTTGATATAAATCTTTAAATTTCCCACATGTTCCTTAAATTACTCATTATTCGGCTCTTAATAAAAAATTATCTTTATTAAAAGGAGGCTCTTGGTAGACATTTGCATAGCTGATTGATTTTTCTAAAATTTTTTTAAGCTTTTGAAAATCATTGGGTTTGTGAATGTATACATTTGCACCATTGAGAAAACTTTCTTCCATGTCGTTTTCTGATGACGATGTGGAATAAATGGCAACAGATACCTCCTTGAATTTTTTATTCCCCCTTATCTCCTTTAAGCATTCCAGCCCATTTTTTTTTGGCATATTGATGTCCAAAAACAAGATATGTGGAAGGTTTTCAAGTGCAGTTCTTTTCAAAAATTCCATAAGTTCTACGCCGTCTGCTACAGTCATTACAGATGTACTGGCTTTCAATTCATCAAAAGCCTCTTCAAAAAGCAGCCTGTCTGCTTCATCGTCATCTGCTAGTAAGATTTTAAGAGGTTTTTCGTTCATTATTTTGCTGGTATATAAATGTTAAACGTAGTTCCCTTATTTATTTCGCTTCTCGCATTGATAAAACCATTGTGGTTTTCAATTATTTTTTTGACAATAGCAAGACCTATCCCTGTGCCTGGATATTCGTCTTTACTATGAAGTTTTTCAAAAACTTCAAAAACCCTATTCCCATATTCTTGATCAAATCCAATCCCGTTATCTGAGAATACAATATGGCAATAAAGTTTTTGGTTTAAATTTCCTATGTTTTTTATATCTTCTTTACTTACCAATTCAGAGGATATTTTGATAAGTGGAGGTAAATTGGGTTTGGCAAATTTTATGGAATTACTGATCAAGTTTTGCATCAATTGCCTGAACTGAAATGGGATAACGCTTACTGTACACATTTCTTGAATTACAACGGAAGCTTTTTTTTCTTCCAATTTCTCCTTCATTTCAACTTGCACATCTTTGATAATGTCCAAAAGGTTGAGGTTTTCAAATTTTCTTTCAACTGAATTTAAGCTGGTAAAAGTCAGTAATTCCTCTATGAGCGATTGCATCCGATTGGCTGACTTTTGCATATATTCAAAATAGACCTTTCCCTTTGCGGATAAATTCTTCACTTCTTTATCAAGAATTCTGTCTGCAAAAGTCTGTATCTTTCTAAGGGGCTCCTGTAAGTCATGACTGGAAACGTAGGCAAAAGCTTCCAGTTCCTTGTTCATTCTCCCAAGTTCATTATTTTTTTCTGATAGTGCCTTATTGGATTGATCAAGTTGTTTTGTTCTTTCTAAAACTGCTTTTTCTAATTTCAGACTATAGATTTTTGTTTTCTCTATATCCTTCGTAAAAACCTCTAATTCATTTTTTTGGATTTTCATGGCATCGGTTATATCATTAAAGGAAAGCAGGATCAATTGTTCCCCATGGCTTTTTTGGACGATACGGCTTGCATTGAGCAAAAAAACTTTTTCTCCTATCCTTGGGAAGGCATGGGTTATCTTAAAGTCAGTAAATGAGGAGTTTTTGGGTATAATATGCTCAAGTAATTCTCTTAAGCTCGGAATGTTCCATTGTTTGTCTTCGAGGTCAAGTAAACGCTTTTCTACGATCTCATTTTCCTTGAGCTGAAAAAACCTGAAAAAGGCTTTATTTGCTGTCTTGATAAAGAGGTTTTTATCTAGCACTATCATTGGCTCATGCAGTGTGGCAATGATGGCATTGGAAAATTCATAAGATTCATTCAGCAGTTCATTTCGGGTCTGTAGTTCTTGATTTGTGGTAATCAATTCCTCATTAGAGGATTCGAGCTCCTCCTTTGAGGTTTCCAGTTCTTCATTTACTGTCTGCAGTTCCTCATTGCTGGAGACTACTTCTTCATTGGCACTTTGCAGTTCTTCTATAAATCCTTCCTGCTCTTGTGAAAGTTCAATTGCATCTGCCTGCGCTGCAGCAAGTTCTTCTTCAAGCTGCTTGATTATCTTTTCTTTATTTTCTAAAATCGAGGTCTGTAAATCATCAGTTCCATTCCCTTGTAGCGCACTGTATATCTGATCGTGTTGCCGAAAAACAATAAGCACCAATTGCTCATCTATTTCAATGCTCAGTGGGGAAATTTCTATGCTGACGACAAAATCAGTGTTGTTTAGTTTCAATTTAATTCCGCCTTTTCGGATTGGCAGATTGGTTTTAATTGATTTGGAAATTAGGTTTCGTAAGTGAAAGGCTAACCCTTTTCGTGCCAATTTGAGGATGTTCAGCGAGGCTTTTCCTGAAATGTGTGAAAAGTATAGATCCGTTTCTCCCCTAAATTGAATAATTTCTAAATGCTGATTGATCACAACGCAAGCGGGAAGGAAGTCATTCAAGAGTGCTTCATCTAATGCCTGATCCAAACTTTTTTTGCTTTCCAAGGATCTGACTCTTGTAGTTCCCGCTATACTATAAGGCTTTACAGATGGTTTTACAGCTTTTGCACTTTTTGAAGCGAGTACCGGTAATGTAGTAGGGTTAATGTTGTTATTCCTTGAATAGATTCTGTATTTTTTGTTGACTATTGAAAAAAGATTTGCCGATGAGCTGATGGTTTCCGCCTTACCCAGCATCAAATAGCCGGATTCATTCAGTGCGTAATGGAAGGTGGCCAAAAGCCTTTTTTGAGCAGGGATATCCAGGTAAATAAACAGATTCCTACAACTGATAAAATCAATTCTGGAAAAAGGAGGATCTTTCAATACATCGTGTGGTGCGTAAACACAGATATCCCGGATTATTTTAGCTACCCTGAATTTGTTGCCATTTTCTGTAAAAAAACGTTGAAGACGTTTGGGAGATACAGATTTGAGTTCGTTTCTGGAGTACTCTCCAATCCTTGCTTTCTTGATAACTTTCTCACTTAGATCAGTAGCAAACATTTGTACAGGGATGTGAGTGCCTGTCTTTTCCTGAACTTCAAGAATCATCATGGCAATGGACAATGCTTCTTCACCCGAAGAACAGGCTGGAACCCATACCCGGAATGTTTCTTCACCTCTCCTTGACTCCAGTAGTCTGGGCAGGAGTTTGTCTTTTAGATACCTATAGCTGTCTGAATCCCTAAAAAAGCTGGTTACATTGATCAATAGGTCCTGATAAAGCGTTTCTAATTCCTGTTTTTTTTCCTCCACCAGTAATAAGTAAGACTTGAGGTCTTCCACTTTGTTAAGGAGCATTCTACGGAGTATCCTCCTTTTCACTGTCTTGGATTTGTACAAGGAAAAGTCCACACCGGATAACATTTGCAGCTTTTTTATGATAATGCTCAGATGGGGGTCATCATCATCAATGAGGTCTTCTTCTCTTGTATTTTTTTCTGATGTATCGGTCAACGGGTGCTGACTGATACGGTTCAATTCAAGTGCAATTTCAACAGGTGATAAAATATAATCCACAATACCTTCAGAAATTGCAGACTTGGGCATGCTGTTAAATTTGGCGGATTCATCTTGTGCAAATGTGAGCCCTCCATTTTCTTTGATGGATTTCATACCAATGGTTCCGTCCGTAGCACTGCCACTGAGTATTACCCCGATTACATTCTTTCCCTGTGAGTTAGACAGTGATGTAAAAAGAATGTCAATAGGGAAATTGAATTTTGGCTTTTCAGGCCTTGGGCTTAATATAATATGGCCTTTTTCTACAGCAATCTCTTTGTCCGGAGGTATAATGTAAAAATAATTGGGTTTGATCAAAACTTTGTTCTCTACTTCCTGAACAGTCATATTGGTGATTTTGGACAGTAGGGAAGTAAGCATACTTTTATGATCAGGACTGAGGTGCTGAACAAAAATAAATGCCATCCCCGTATCAGGAGCCAAATATTTCAATATTTCTGAAATCGCTTCCAGTCCACCCGCTGAAGCACCGATTGCGACTATCGGGAAATCGGCCGCTTTCACCAATTCCGGGGAAGAATCCAATGTCATGTTATCTTTGTTGGACAGTTTCATGCTGATTTCATCAATAATCTTTGGCAGTATCCCAATAATGGGATGAATTGTTTGAACCTTTTAGGGAAGATACCATTAATTTTTAGCGATTCCGAATGAAGTGGAATTCCGGAAGCATATAATTTTTTTTTAGTCAATTGTTATTCAAAACCTGTAAAAAATGCAAATATCAGTTTATTCCATGTAACAGTTTTTCAGAAAGATCTTATGACATTTACTGGATTATTTATCGCTTGGTCAGAAGTTATCCTTCGCGAAGTTTCACAGTAAAAACTATTTATCATGCAGCCAACTACCTATATTTTCAAAAATAGCCAAGATGTAAGACAGGCTTTAACCGCTCTTTTTAAAAGGGGTTATTTTAAAAAACATTTGACAATAAAATTTAATGAAATAGAGATGAATCGTGATGAAATACTTGTCCATGCATTCAAATCTGGGGATGTTGTTTTGACAAAAACAATAAAAGGATTGAAATTAGGTATGCTTGCTGGATCCGGTGGTATTGGTTTAATTGTAGGTTTAATCTTACTATTTGGAGCTGGAAATTCACTATACCCATTAGCGACCTTCGTCGCGGCACTCTTTGTTGGAGCTGTTTGGGGTGGTACCTTAGGGTTTATACTTGGTTCCCTGTTCCCTTTTGAGAAAACCATCAACATTAAAGATCAATCGGTAAATGGATATTTCTCAATTGATCTTTTACCCATTAATTTGAAAGATGGTCTTTATTTCAAAAACAAATGGCAGAGTGCAATTTGAAAAATAGGATTATGATTTTTTGCAGTTTCAGGTATTTTATATCGAAGGGATACATTGAGTTCACATGATTTGATAGTTTGTTTTTCTATTGGCTACAGATTGGTGCCGAGAAGAAAAAGATAGTTATTTCTTTAAAAAATGTTGCTAGGGAATTTGAGCAAGAGGCTTTCTGATTTTGAAAACCCCTTGCTGACAACTTACCCTACTAAGTTACCTTCATTATCCCATTCAGCCACTTTTCCCCTTTCTTCAGGTTTTAGATACAGCGCCATATATTTTTCGGGATATTCAAATCCATGTTTTTTCATCACTTCATCCGGGACGCCATCCCAAACATTGGGAGTATTGCCTTTATAGCCTATGTATTTAAAGCCAATTTCTGAGGTGAAATAACCAGTGCAAGTAAGGTTTCTTAAGGCATTGAAAAATCTTACGGGACCGGTCAATTCCTTAGGTGCTTTATCAGGCCATGCGATCAGATCGATTACCTCCATCTTTTCTTTTTCAGATAAATCCAGAAATTTTTTACCATAGGTATCATCACTGTAGTTATCTAGCCACATCAACCCTCCTCTAATGGGAGTTTGGAAAGATGGCTGATCTTTCATCATAAATTCAATAAATTCAGGAACGCCAGCTTCTGTGGCGCTACCGGAATCCTCACCTGCGGGCATGATAATATCGACCAGGAAATCCAATTTTTTACGTTCTTCATCGGTAAAAAATACCTCAGACAAAAGCCGCTGATCGTATGCTATTTCCTCTGCGGTCCTACCACCTGGAGTGCCTCCTGCAATTTTGGGGCTGAAATCTTCCGCTTTATCTGCAGGGGTACAATGCGTCAGCAAAAGTCCCGATGCCAGTGAACCAGTAAATAGGAGTTTTAAATTTTCTCTTCTGTTCATCGCTCCTGGGGTTTAAATGTTTTTCTTTTTTAATTCATCTACAATGTAATCACATGTTCTCCAAGCCAATGCCATAATTGTCCAAGTAGGATTTTTATCCGCCTGTGATACAAATGGGCCGGCATCAACCACAAATAAGTTTTCGCAGTCATGTGCTTGACAGTTGCTGTTTAGAACTGAAGTATTTGGATTTTTACCCATTCTTGTCGTCCCTACTTCATGGATGATTCGGCCAGGAGTAGCCAAGCCATAAAGTGTATCTGCTCCTGGTTTGGAGCCCATCAGTATAGCACCAGCTTCGGTTAGTATTTCTTCAAATGTATCCTGCATGTGTTTTGCCTGTTTGATTTCCTGATCTGTCCATTTATAGTGGAATTTTAAAACAGGGATACCGAATTTGTCTACCATGTTGTTGTCTATCTCACAGTAATTGCTGTACTGCGGGATACTTTCGCCCCTACCAGACATGCCAAGGGTGGTTCCATAGAGTCTTTTGATATCCTTTTTCAAACCTTCTCCATAGCCTCCATTTGGGGCTGGATTTCCAAATTCATCTTTAAGGTACTTGCGCATGGTATCCATTGCGAATCCTGTTCCATAAGAAGGCATGGCCATTCCTCCCCAATATTCTATGTGATAACCTCGTGCAAAATCTAAATTTTTATTGTCAAGCCACCATGGCGTATAGACGTGCATACCACCTACTCCATCTTCGTTGTACCGTTCTCTATTTACCAAATCAGGCATTATCCCCATACGGTCAGCGCCGGTAGAGTCATGCAAGTATCTGCCTACCATACCGCTGCTATTGCCTACACCGTTGGGATGACTCTTGGATTTGGAGTTCATCATAATCCTGGCGGATTCACAAGCAGAAGCACCCAATACTACAACTCTAGCTCGGAGCTTGTATTCTTTCATGTCCACCTTATTGATATAAGATACACCAGTAGCTTTGCCACTCTCATCAGTGGTTACCGTTCTTACCATGGCAAAAGTGTATAAATCTACTTTTCCTTTGGCCATCGCAGGCTTCAATAAAACAGGACCAGATGAAAAATCCGCATACGCCTGACATGCCCTATTGCATTGGTTACAAAAGAAACAAACACCCCGGTCATTATTGATCGGACGGGTCAACATGGATAAGCGGGAAGGAATCATGGGAACATTGGCCTTTTTAGCCCCTTTCATGGCATAAAGTTCATGAAGTCTGGGTTTTAAAGGGGGAAGGAAAAAACCATCCGGCTCATTGTAAATACCTTCCTTCGAGCCAAAAACACCTATTAGCTTATCTACTTTATCATAATAGGGCTTGAGTTCATCATAACCTATTGGCCAATCATCTCCCAAGCCATCAATACTTTTTCTCTTGAAATCATTTGGCCCAAACCTTAGGGATATCCTTCCCCAATGGTTGGTTCTACCACCCACCATTCTGGATCTGAACCAATCAAATTTGGTGTCCCCTTCTCTCGTGTAAGGCTCCCCTTCTATGTCCCAGCCTCCTATGGCCTGGTCAAAATCTCCAAATGGGCGTACCCGGGTGCCCGCTCCTCTTCTTGGGGATTCCCATGGTGGTCTCAATTGGGTCCTGTCTTCCTCTTTGGCAGGATCAAAATCCCGCCCAGCTTCCAAAACAGCTACAGACAAACCCGCTTCAGAAAGAATCTTGGAAGCCATGCCTCCACCGGCACCGGATCCTACGATAATCACATCGTAAGCCTCTCCGGTAGATTTGATTTCAAAACTCATGTTTTATAAATTTTTTGATTAACTTTTTACAAGTTCCTAAAAAAAATTAAATATCCAAAAATGTGTTTATGAATTGTTACATACCTTTTTCGCCTGGGTAAAAATTTGTTTTTTAAGGTAGAAATTAAAATTGTTGTTTATACAACAAATCAATGCATTGATTGACAAAAGAAAGATAGCTATTTTGGATTAAAGGTGCTTTTCTAAGTGAGGCCAAATGGTCTGAAAAACAATCTGGTGTCCTGCCTCTGTAGGATGAATACCATCAGGAAGGTTAAGCTCGGGATCTCCTGCAACTCCTTCCAGTAGAAAAGGAATCAAATGGACATCTTCTTCTTCTGCGACAAGAGGATACATTTTTTCAAATGTTGCAGTATATTCCTGACCCATATTCGGAGGGATCTGCATACCGGCCAATATAATAACCGCGTCTGGGAATCGCCCCCTCACCTTTTGAATCATTGCCTTGAGGTTTCTTTTTGTTTCATCCAAACTGATACCTCTCAATCCGTCATTTCCTCCCAACTCCAAAACGAAAATGGCTGGTTCTTCTTCCATGAACCAGTCCAGCCTGCTCAATCCGCTTGCCGTCGTTTCTCCACTTAGCCCACCGTTCACAACCCGATAGTTAAGCCCTAGGCTGTCAATTCTGGATGCCACTAGGCCGGGAAATGCATCATCCTCATCTATCCCATAACCAGCTGAGAGGCTATTTCCAAAAAACAGAATCAGTTTCTTCTGCACTTCCTCTCCTTGGGAAGCCTGGTTGACTATTTGCGTGCTTTTCTCTTCTTTTGGAGACGAGCATGCCATGAAAACAAGTATGAGAAAGTAGAGGATATGGATTCTGGAATACATGTAATTATTCAAATGAGTGCAGTGATATAACCTGATAGATCAGATATGAGTTTAAATGCAAGGCCTCAAACCCATATTAAATAGGGCATCAATTTACAAATTATCTTTTCCAAAATGTACACTTAAAACTGAGTTTTGAATTATTTCCAACGGAACAAACCTTTTTACCGTTTCATATTGTTAAATTTCAGAACGCATTTAAACATTTCCCTTTTTACATGAGCATTTTGAGCGCAAAGAACGTTTCCAAAACTTACCAGAGCGGAAGCAGAAAATTAACAGTATTGGATCAGGTGAATTTTGACATAAAAGCCGGAGAAAGCATTGCCATAGTAGGCCCATCCGGAAGTGGAAAGACGACTTTGTTAGGGTTATGTGCTGGATTGGATTCCGCATCTGAGGGTTCGGTCGTACTACAGGGGAATGCTTTTGAAAAACTGAATGAAGATCAGAGGGCATCAGTGAGGAATCAGCATGTAGGTTTTATCTTTCAAAATTTCCAGCTCCTTCCCACACTGACTGCACTGGAAAATGTGATGGTGCCACTGGAACTCAAAAAGCGGAAGGATGCCAAGGAGAAAGCAAAAATGCTTTTAGAAAAAGTAGGTTTGGGCGACAGAATGACCCATTATCCCAGTCAATTATCGGGAGGAGAACAGCAAAGGGTATCCATAGCCAGGGCTTTTGCCAATGAGCCCAAAATTCTTTTTGCGGATGAACCCACCGGAAACCTGGACACTGAGACCGGTGAAATGATCGAGGACTTGATTTTTGAAATGAACAAGGAGCAGGGCACAACGCTTGTGTTGGTCACGCACGATCCTGAGCTTGCAAAAAGGACAAATAGAATCATCCGTATCAAAGGCGGAAAAATACAGGAGGATACTGATGGCTGATTTTTCTTGGATTCTAAAAATGGCATTTCGGGACTTCAGAAAGAATTTCTCCCGGCTTTTGCTGTTTGTTTCTTCCATGGTGGTGGGCATTGCTGCTCTGGTGGGTATCAGTTCATTCGGTGAAAACCTGAAAAAAGATATTGATCAGCAGTCTAAGGAATTGGTGGGTGCAGATTTGGTGCTCAGTAAAAGCAGTCCCCTAGGAGTACAAGGAACCGATACCTTAGCCTTGAATCAAGCCAATGAGGTCAATTTTGCCAGTATGGTGGTATTCCCTGAAACAGGAGAAAGCCGCTTGACACAGGTCAGGGCTCTGGAAGGGGATTTCCCCTTTTATGGTAGTTTGGAAACGGTCCCATTGGAAGCAGAAAGCACTTTTAGACAGGGTGGCAGAAAGGCCTTGGTGGAAAAAATCCTGATGGCCCAGTTCAACGCAGTAGTTGGGGACAGCATCAAGGTCGGGGAACTTACCTTTGTTATTGCGGGAGAGTTGGACAAAGTACCGGGGCAGACAGGAATCACCGCCACAGTAGCCCCAGCGGTATATATTCCCATGGAATTTGTGGAGGCTACAGGGTTGATCCAATATGGCAGTCGTCTGCGTTATGAAAGGTATTATAAGATGCCGGATTCTGTCAATCCTGAGGAGCTGATCAAGCAATATGAAGCCTTTTGGGAGGATGAAAAAATCAGTTCGGACACTGTAGAGGAAAGGAGGAAGCGTACAGGCAGGTCTTTTGAAAACCTAGGTAATTTCCTTAGTTTAGTAGCTTTTATCGCCTTGCTTTTAGGCTGTGTAGGAGTTGCCAGTGCAGTCAATGTTTTTGTCAAGGAAAAACTTCCATCCGTGGCCGTTCTCAGATGTTTGGGCGTATCTTCAAAATCTGCCATTGGCATTTATTTGTTGCAGATTATTATTATGGGGCTCATAGGCGCAACCGTTGGAGCGATTTTAGGATCCGCATTGCAATTTATTCTTCCCGCCGTGTTTTCAGAATTTTTACCGGTTGAGGTAACTTTTAGTATTTCATGGTTGAGTATAGGTTTTGGCATCCTGACAGGACTTTTGGTATCCGTGCTATTTGCGCTTTTGCCTTTATTGAAGATCAGGAAAGTTTCTCCTATGGCCACATTACGGCCTGAGGAAGGAGAGGTAAAGATGGGCAAAGATCCGCTGAGATGGATGGTTGTGTCAGGAATTATAGTCTTTATATTCGGATTCAGCTGGTTGCTGATAGGGGGATGGAAAGAAGCTTTGGGCTTTACTGGTTTTGTACTGTTCGCATTTTTAAGTCTCTGGGCTGTGGCTTTGGCTATCATGTGGTTGATTCGCAAAAATCTTTCTGTTACTTTGAGGTATACCATCAGGCAGTCCCTGTCTAATCTTTATCGACCTAATAACCAGACTGTTGCGCTAATCGCAACCATTGGTTTGGGTACAGCGATGATCAGTACACTTTTTTTTGTACAGAATCAATTGCTCGATGAGGCCAGGTTGGCAGACAAAGACGACCAGCCCAACATGTTGCTTTTTGATATTCAGACGCATCAGATACAGGCAGTCAAGGAGAAAATAGAGAATAAGGGACTGCCAATTCTGCAGGAAGTGCCTATTGTGACTATGGGGCTGGAATCCATCAATGGTTTGAGCAGAAAGGCCAATGATACCCTTCCCGAAGAACTGCGCAGGTCCCGTAATTTATATAACAGGGAATTCCGGGTTACTTACAGAGATACTCTTATCAGTTCTGAGCGTTTGGTTAAAGGAGAACTTCGTCCTTACGAGCAGCAGGGTGATTCGGTGTTTATTTCTCTAGATGAAGGTTATGCCGATAGGACTGGAATAAATTTGGGGGATGAAATCATTTTCAATGTGCAGGGAAGGCGCATCACTACTTATGTGGGAAGCCTTAGGGATATCAAATTCAACCAGGTTTCTACCAATTTCCTGGTACTCTTTCCGGATAATGTGTTGGCTAATGCCCCCAAATTCCATGTTTTGATTACCAAGACTAAGAATGATAGGCAGTCGGCTGATATTCAAGCAGAAGTAGTACGGGAATTCCCCAATATCTCTGTGGTCAATTTAGGCGCAATTGTGGAGACTTTAGAGGAAATATTGGGTAAAATCAGCTTTGTCATCCAGTTTATGGCCTTATTCAGTATTGTGACAGGTATTCTGGTTCTGATCAGCTCCTTAATCATCAGTAAGTACCAAAGAATGCGGGAGAGCATCCTGCTAAGAACTATTGGGGCCAGCAGTGGTACAGTGACAAAAATCAATACCATGGAGTATTTCTTTTTGGGTTCTCTGGCCTCCCTGAGCGGGATAATGTTGTCTTTTTTGGCTACTTTTCTTTTGAGTAAATTTGTGTTTCAGCTGCCTTTTAGAGGACCTTATGAGGAGGCTTTGATCGTCTATATCACCATTACGCTTCTGACAGTTTTATTGGGTTGGCTCAATGGCAGTAAGATCATCAAAAAACCACCAATGGAAATATTGAGGGCTTGAAAGATTTGTGGTAACCAATTTTTGGAAGCAACACGAATTTCTAAATAAACTGTAGTTCCTCGGATTACGAATGATAGAATATCGAACATGTAATCCTGAGATTTTAACATTTATGTAAACGTACTTAAAAAAGGGTGAGGATACTTTCTTTCTGTCAATTGGTAGTGAGGTACTGCCTGTCACGGAGAATTTCGGGAAGCGAAGCATCGCCTTTATTTTTGGAGGTTTTTATTTATCTCTTATTAAACAAAGCTTCAACCCGGAAACATTTATATACTCTTCATTTATCTATTTTCTATTCCAGTGGATATTTTTTTACACATGGTCTTTTTTAGCTGCTTTTTTTAAAAAAAAAACTACTACTTTCGCATATCGTCTAAAATCTAAATTATATGGCTTTTCGCAAACGTTTATTCATTCTTATTGTTTTTTCAATATTCTTTTGCATTCAGTTGCAGGCACAAAGTAAATTGAGGCCTACACATGTGGGTATTTATCATTCCGGATTGGTGGGGCAAGTGGCCATTGGTACCGATCTGAATCAGAAGTATTTTGGGGACCTTAGGTTTCAGGCTACTGATATCCTGGAAACCAATTTCGGAATAGAAGGAGCCTTGCACAGGAATCTGTTTCAGGACGATTGGTTCAATTTTCACATAGGTCTGATGGCTGGATATTATTTCTATGATTCTATTCGGTTGGGAATTCCTGTTGGCTTTAGCATCATGCCATTTGAAAACCACAGAAGGTTTTCCATTTTATTGGAAGCTTCACCGAATGTATTTTTAAATAATGAGTATTTTAACTTGAGGTCCAATATTGGTATTCGCTACAGTTTTAGGTAATAATTGGTTTAAAAAATCTAACTGGTTTTCGACTTCTCACTTCCATTCTCCCCGCTTTTCCCAAAAAAGGATCAGCGGTTTTTTTATTTTTTTGGATTGCTCTATTTTCAACTGGAATTATAAAATGAAGACATATGAAGCGATTGTTTATTGGATTGATGTTGGTGTGCTTGGTTCTCCCTGCTTTTGCGCAGAGAAAAGCCCAGACGCCTTTGGTTAAAAAGCCTCTTACCCATGCTGCTTATGATGAGTGGAAAAGTATTACTTTTCAACAACTGACTATGGATGGTAAAAACCTGGCCTATACCCTTAATCCTGAAGATGGAGATGGGAAGTTGGTTTTTCAGAATTTGGAAAGGAATCAGGTTACAGAGGTATCAAGGGCTGGTAGTATTCAACTCACCGAGGATGGCAGACATGCTGTTTTCCTTATCAAAGCCCAAAAAGACAGCTTGACCCAGTTGCGCAGGTTGAAGAAGAAAAAAGAAGATATGCCCAAAGACTCCTTGGGAATCTTCGATTTTCAAAGCCGGCAAATCCTGAAAATCCCTCAGGTGAAATCCTTCAAAATCCCAAAAAAGGCAGGTGGTTGGATGGCCTATCTGTCTGAGGCTTTGGGAGAAATTGAGGATAATGGAGAAAATGATACAAAGACTAAGAAAATTTCTGATGAAAACGGCTATCCCTTGGTTTTGATGAATTTGCAAGATAAATCTGAACTGAAGTTTGATTATGTCAAGGACTATGTCTTTACAGGAAACGGCAATGCCCTGGTAATATACAGTACCGGAAATGGGAATGGTTTTGAACCCGGTATTTATTGGCTTGATATGAGCAATGGACAGACCAAACACCTGTACAGGGCACATAGTAAGCATAAGTTTAAATTCTTAAGCTTGGATGATCCTGGGGAACAATTGGCTTTTGTGGCAGATTTGGATACCACAAAGGCTTTGATACGCGAGCCCAAGTTGATGTACTGGAAAAAAGGAATGGAAGCCGCTGAGCAAATTGCAGATGAAAAAACAGCCGGAATCCCAGAGAATTGGTTGGTATCGGATAACTTTAGTCCTTATTTTTCAAAAGATGGAGCGCGTTTATTTTTAGGCACAAATCCTCCTCCCATCCTTCAAGACACAACGCTTTTACCGGAGGAGATGGTACAGGTAGAAGTTTGGCACTGGCAGGATGATTATATCTATCCAGAGCAAAATGTAAGAGCAGATAGCGAAAGAAAGAGAAGTTACCTTGCAGTTATTGACCTTGCCAAGCGACAACTGGTACAAGTGGGAAGTCCTGAGATTTCGGAAATAAGAATAGACGAAGAAGGAAAAGCCGATATGGCGCTTGGAATGGACGATAGGACTTACCGCATGATGCGGACCTGGGACATCAGCGCGTACAATGACCTTTATGCCATTGACCTGAACACTGGCTCCTCTCAATTGATTGCGGCTGAAGTCAAAGGTATGGCAAGGCTTTCTCCTGACGGTGGATATGCATATTGGTACAGTTCACCGGATACCGCTTGGTATGTCCATGAGCTAGCTTCAGGGAGAACGGCTAACCTTACTGAGGGCATTGATGTTTCCTTTGGTAATGAACTGACGGATGTACCCGATTTCCCATCCCCTTATGGCTTAGCAGGTTGGAGTAAGGGAGAGGAGTTTATGTTGGTCTATGACCGCTACGATATTTGGCAGCTTGACCCAAAAGGAGAAAAAGCAGCTGTGCGGATTACCCAAAATGGCAGGGAAAACCAAAGGGTGTACCGCTATGAAAAGCTGGATCCTGAGGAGCGAACGATCGATCTCAGCGCTGAACTGTTATTGTCTGTTTTTGAAGAAGGGAGTAAGGATGCGGGATTTGCCCGTTGGAAAATGGCAAAAGGAAGCCCTGAAATGCTTTTGAAAACTGCGAACAGGTACAACCTGTTGCAAAAAGCCCAAGCAGCAGATGTGCTGCTCTATAGCAGAGAAAGTTTTCAGGAATTTCCTGATTTGCATGTGGCTGATATGCGCTTTGGAAAGACCAAAAAAGTGACACAGGCTAACCCTCAACAGGGAAGTTACCTTTGGGGAACTGCTGAAATTGTGAAATGGAACTCCTTGGACAATATACCCTTGGAGGGTATCCTCTACAAACCTGAGAATTTTGATCCCAATAAAAAGTATCCTATGGTAGTGGTCTATTATGA
The DNA here is from genome assembly GCF_007126775.1 of Cecembia sp. Classification (GTDB taxonomy): domain Bacteria; phylum Bacteroidota; class Bacteroidia; order Cytophagales; family Cyclobacteriaceae; genus Cecembia. Next base: position 70,330 of record NZ_SLAP01000123.1, read on the forward strand.
GCGTTTTTCAAATACCGTTCACCAGCACCACAAACCTGAACCAATCCGTTCTTTGGTTCACCGTACCATGTATGTGAGCAATGATTACTTGATTTTTGTTCCAGATATTGTGTATCAAACCGGCTATCCCGGAGAGAGTGCCTTTAACTGTATTATTCCTGGAGTCAGTTCTTTGATTGCAAAGGGTTTTGTAGATAAGGACAGGGTGGGTATTCAGGGACACAGTTGGAGCGGATACCAAACTGCCTATATCCTGACGCGTACCAATATGTTCAGAGCAGCAGAGGCGGGAGCAATTGTTGCAAATATGACGAGCGCCTATGGAGGGATACGCTGGCAGTCAGGTCTGGCAAGAATGTTCCAATACGAAAAAGCCCAATCCAGATTAGGCGTAAGTCTATGGGAGAATCCTTTGCCCTACATAGAGAATTCTCCGCTCTTTTTTGCCAATAAAATAGAGACACCAATGCTCCTACTCCATAATGATGCAGACGGGGCAGTTCCCTGGTATCAGGGAATAGAAATGTATTTGGCCATGAGAAGACTCAATAAGCCGACATGGATGCTGAATTACAATGGAGAACCACATTGGCCTGTGAAGAGAGAGAACCGAATAGATTTTCAAACCAGAATGATGCAGTTTTTTGACCATTATCTAAAAGGCGCTCCTATGCCACAGTGGATGGAAAAGGGAGTTCCAGCAGTGGAAAAAGGCATCCTACAGGGGCTTGAACTGGTAGAGGGGGATTAATTGCATACAAGAAGAAAAAATTTAAAAAGGAGGATTTCCATTGTATGAAAAAAAACCGGTTATACAGGTATGTGATAACCGGTTTTTATATTATTGGTGAATCTATTAATTTATCCAATCAACCAGCAGCATAGAAAATGAAAAGAATTATTCTAACCCTATTAGTAGGATTTATTGCATTACCCATTACTGTATTCTCTCAAGTAATGCCATCACCTGATAGAAAAGAAGGGGAGGGTCCCTATGATCGGCTTATCATAAGAGGAGTAACCTTAGTGGATGGTACTGGGGCACCTCCTATTGGTCCAGTGGATATTGTGGTAGAGAGGAATAAGATTGCAGAGGTAAAGGTGGTCGGATATCCTGGATTGCCCATAAAGGAAGAGCGGAGGCCCAGGGCTGGAGAAAATGATAAAGTCATGGATTTGGAAGGGCATTATCTTTTGCCGGGGTTTATTGATATGCATGGACATATAGGTGGTACGGGGCAAGGAACTCCCGCAGAATATGTTTTTAAGTTATGGATGGGGCATGGAGTTACCACAGTCAGGGATCCAGCTGCCAGTAATGGTCTGGACTGGGTATTGGATCATAAAAACAAGTCAGCAGCAAACACCATTACTGCACCAAGGTTGTTGGCCTATACTGTTTTTGGTCAAGGAGCAGGTAAGACCATCACTACTGCGGAAGAGGCCAAGGCTTGGGTCAATGAAAACAAGAGAAAAGGAGGGGATGGTATCAAATTCTTTGGAGCGAATCCGGAAGTAATGCAGGCAGCTTTAGAGGAAAATAAAAGAATTGGTTTAAGGTCAGCCATGCACCATGCCCAGATGGACGTGGCCAGGTGGAATGTATTGCACTCTGCCAGGGCAGGTCTGACTACGATGGAGCATTGGTATGGATTGCCTGAAGCCTTATTTGCAGATAGGACTATTCAGGATTACCGTTTGGATTACAATTACCAGAATGAGCAGCACCGGTTTGCGGAGGCTGGTAAGTTATGGAAACAGGCAGCAGCACCTTATTCAGATCATTGGAATAAAGTGATGCAGGAGCTTTTAGACCTTGATTTCACAATGGTTCCTACTTTCAATATTTATGAAGCCAATAGAGATTTGATGCGCGCCAGAAGGGCAGAATGGCATGAGGAATATACCTTGCCTTCTCTTTGGAGGTTTTATAAGCCAAGTAGAGAATCTCATGGTTCTTATTGGTTTGATTGGACCACTGAAGAAGAAATACAATGGAAAGAAAATTATAGATTGTGGATGACTTTTATCAATGAATACAAGAACCGAGGGGGCAGAGTAGTCACGGGTTCTGATTCAGGGTTTATTTATCAATTGTATGGATTTGCTTATATCAGAGAAATGGAATTGCTTAGAGAAGCAGGGTTCCATCCATTGGAAGTAATCAGGGCTTCGACATTAAAAGCAGCTGAGGCCATTGGAATGGAAAAAGAAATTGGTACAGTTGAAGTGGGCAAGCTCGCGGATTTTGTGATTTTGGAAGAAAATCCATTACAAAATATCAAGGTACTTTACGGAACAGGTGCCATCAGAATAGGAGATGACAACGAACCTATTAGGGTAGGGGGAGTAAAATACACTGTTAAAGACGGAATTGTGTATGATGCCAAACAACTATTGGATGATGTGCGTACAATAGTACAACAACACAAAGACAGGGAGAATGCGAGAAAATTGAAACAGCCGGGATTAGATTGGTAGCTTTGTGATCAATTTAACATAGAGCATCTGCAAATATTTTCATTGAAAAATGAAAATATTTGCCAAACATAATACCACTGTTTTTGAGGGGAGTCATTCTTTCTTAAGAAGGAGAAAAGTAATTGATAGATACATGCCTTATATTCGGGTCAATAATACCAAAATATTTTATGTAAAAGAAGGCAATGGTCCTGAGACCATTGTTTTCTCTCATGGTCTTCTTTGGAGTCACAAAATGTTTTTGGATCAGATAGATTATCTGAAAAAGAAGTACACCATCATTGCTTATGATCATAGGGGACAGGGTCAATCAGAAGTGACTGAGGATCCCTTTGATATGGATATGCTCACGCAGGATGCTTTGGAATTGATCGATAAAGTAGCAGGTAAAGCAGTACATTTTGTAGGGCTCTCTATGGGAGGATTTGTAGGCATGCGTCTAGGAGCTAGGTATCCCGATAAAATCAAAAGTCTGGTCTTATTGGAGACCTCTGCCCATCCCGAACCTGTGGAAAACCTACCAAAGTATAAATTTTTGAATGGTATCGTAAAATGGTTTGGAGTCATTCCAAAAGTAGCCAAAGAAGTCATGAAAATCATGTTTGCCCAAAGCTGGTTGGAAAATCCGAAAAATAAAGAGGATTACAAAAAGTGGATGAAAGCCCTTCAATCCAATAAAAGGACCATTACCCGATCAGTGGAGGCTGTAATTTACAGGAAAGGCGTGGAAGAAGAGATCAGGCAAATCCAATGTCCCACTATGGTGGTCGTAGGTGACGAAGATGTTGCCACCAAACCCGAAAAAGCGAAATTCATTCAAATGTCCATTCCCAATGCCGTTTTGCATATGGTTCCTGGAGCAGGACATAGTAGCAGTATTGAAAAACCGGAAGAAATCACTCGGCTCATAGATGAGTGGATGGTATCCCTTTCCTGATAAATTTTAAATATTTTTTCATTTATCTGAACTTTTTCAGATATTTAAATGTATATACATTAAATACTTAAACAGCTCATGATGAAAATTGAGGAAGCCATCAAACAAAAAGAATTTAAGGATCCATATAACAAGGCTATTGTTAACCTTTTGTTCACCCATAGCCACATTGTTTCACAACAGAGCAGCCTTTTTAAGCCCTTTGGGCTTTCTCCAGAGCAATACAATGTGTTACGTATTCTTAGAGGGCAAAATAGTAATCCGATTACAGTATCTTCCATTCAGGAAAGGATGCTGAACAGAATGTCAAATGCTTCAAGGCTTGTTGAAAAATTAAAGCAAAAAGGACTTGTTGTTAGAGAGGAGAGTGTGCGGGACAGAAGGCAAGTTGATGTTTTAATCACAGATAAAGGTTTGCAAGTCCTTGAGAAACTGGAGGCAGGGATTTATCATTTAAACAGAGAATTGATCCTGCTTTCAAATGAAGAAGTTGATCAGCTGAATGAACTACTTGATAAATTGAGAGGGTAAAAAAATTTTAAATAATAAGTGTATATACAATTAATGTGTATAAATAAAATAAATTCTTACATCAATAAAACAATACAGACAATGAGTTCAACAACAAAATGGGTAATTGACCCAACGCATTCCGAGGTTTCTTTCAAAGTAAAACACTTGGTTATTTCTACTGTAACAGGCTATTTCAAAAAATTTGAAGGTTCAGCAGAAAGTAATTCCGATGATTTCATAGGAGCGAAAGTAGCTTTTGCAGCCGACATTGACAGCATTGATACCAACCAATCTGATAGGGATGCACACTTGAAATCAGATGATTTCTTCAATGCAGAGCAATTCCCGAAATTGTCTTTCTCAGGAATTTTGGAAGGAAGTACTTTAAACGGTGATTTGACTATCCGTGATGTCACCAAAGCAGTAAAATTGGATGTTGATTTTGGTGGAGTTGCTGAAGATCCTTATGGAAATACAAAAGCAGGTTTTGAAATTGAAGGAAAAATATCCAGAAAGGATTTCAATCTGAAGTGGAATGCCGTTACAGAAGCTGGAAGTGTGGTTGTTTCTGATCAGGTCAGGATCATTTTGAGTATTCAGCTCGTAAAAGAATAATAAGTCTGTTTGAAAAGAAAGGTCAATGGTCGGAATTATCAAAAATCCGGATAATTCCACCAAGGACCTTTTGCCAACAGCTTTCAAAAAAATTAAAAGAAATTATAATTCCAAAAAATTATCAGCCATGTCCAAGCTAATTTCAGGTATCCACCACATTACTGCAATTGCGGGAAACCCTCAAAAGAATGTTGATTTCTACACAGGTATTCTAGGTTTGAGGATGGTTAAAAAAACCATCAATTTCGATGCTCCCGATGTTTACCACTTCTACTTTGGAGATGAATTGGGAAATCCTGGAACAGTGTTTACAACTTTCCCATTTGATGGAGCTAGAAAGGGCAGCAAAGGGACCGGTGAATTGACCTATACGGCCTTTTCTATTCCAAGCCAGTCTTTGGATTATTGGATAGACAGACTTGAAAAATACCAAGTATCTACATCTGATGTACTGACAAGATTTGGTGAGAAATTGATCAGATTTGAGGACCATGATGGCATGGGCATAGAGTTGATTGCCAATGCCAATGATTCAAGAAATGGCTGGACTTATGGCAATATTCCCATTGAATACGCTATTCGGGGTTTTTATGGGGCGACTTTAAATTTGAAGTCAAAAACACTGACAGAAAAGTTATTGATCCAATTTATGGATTATCGATTCATTGCTGAGGAAAATGGTAGGTTCAGGTATGGAACAGAAGGCAAGCCTGGAGACATTGTAGATATTGTATTGGATAAAGAGGGGAGACAAGGAGTGCAAAGTGCCGGTACGGTGCACCACATAGCATTCAGGACAACCAATCAGGATTCACAGCTTAAAATTCAAAAAATTCTTTTGGAAAATGGTTTCCAAGTCACTGAGGTAAAGGACAGGAATTATTTCAAATCGATCTATTTCCGCGAACCGGGAGGGGTTTTGTTTGAAATTGCAACTGATGAACCTGGATTTGCCATTGATGAGGATGAAGCGCATTTGGGTGAATTACTGAAGTTGCCTGAATGGGCAGAAAACCAGCGGGAAAAGATTGAAAGCCGATTGGCCAAGGTGCGTTTAAACGTTGAAAATTATGGCTGATATAACTTATAAAGGTTTACCTCTCGAAAAAGCAAAAAAAGTGGCAATTATGGTACATGGTAGGGGAGGAAATACAAACAGTATCCTGAGTCTAGCTATGCATCTTAACCTGGATGAGTTTGCTTTGATTGCCCCTCAAGCAACAGGTAATACATGGTACCCCTATAGCTTTATGGCGCCAGATCAAAACAATGAGCCTGCTTTTTCCAATTCGATGAAGACTTTGGATGGCATTGTGGAGGATTTAAAATCTAAAGGTTTTACTGCGGAGCAGATTTATTTTATAGGCTTTTCACAGGGAGCTTGCCTTTCTTTGGAATATAGTGCTCAACGTGCCCAAAAATGGGGCGGGGTGATTGCCTTTACAGGTGGGTTGATAGGAGAGAAATTTAACCCTTCCAAATATGAGGGTGACTTCGATGGTTGTCCGGTATTCTTCGGCTCAAGCCATCAGGATATGCATGTTCCCTTATCCAGAATTGAAGAATCTGCGGCCCAATTAGAGAAAATGGGAGCCATTGTCAAAACTTTGATTTTCCAGGATACGTTACATACCATTAGGGAAGAAGAAATTAACTGGGTGAATGATCATATTTTGAAATAGTCTAGATACTAAACCAACTATTGATGTCCGGGCGGCAATGGCTGCCCGGACATTCTTTTTATGGCTGTTTGATGACTTTGAACGAATGCTTCGCTGTATGCTTCTTTCCGAACATGTCAGTAGCCTCAACTTCAATGATGTACTCGCCTGCAGGTAAATTCCCAGGCATGGCAGCTCTCCATAAATGGTCTGTTAAAGCAGGGTTGGAAGGTCTTCTACCGGGAATATAGTTTTCAGTAGTATCCCATTCCAAGACCTCCAACCAAAAACCTGGGTCTGTTCCTTCATAGTTATACATGGATTTCCATTCCCCCTGGTTGATTCTAAATTTAATCTCATCCTGAGCGGCACCGGTGAAAAAATTAGCTACGATTTGCGCTGTAGTTCTCACTCCCTCAGTCAAGATTTTTGGAGCGTGTATGTTTAATTGATGTTCTGAAGGCTTGCCTGCTGCTTTATATTTTGTTTGATAGGTGTTACCGTCTATTTCCAAAAACACATACCCTTTAGGAGAACCATCACGCATGGTGGAAGCAGGAGTTCCATCTGCTAATATTTTTCCACTATACCAGTCTCCTGATGGAGTACCAATATTGAAGTGATGATGGGGTTTTGGCTGATTATAGCCATCTTCCTTGCCAAAAAATGTCTGCTTCATATAATGGGTATGTGCGGACATAGAAAAGGTTTTCGCAAAAGGGGAAAGCAGTTCCAGGATTTTTTCCCGATCGGCATCCCTGAAGCTGTCCCCGTTTTCTTCAAACAAGGGGATATGCATCAAGAGTACTACCAATTTATCCTTGGGAACCAGCTTGAGGTTGTTTTCCAAAAACTGCAACTGATCCGGTCTTAATCCTCCCCAATAGCCCTGTCCATCTCTTGGATCTGGGTAAAGAATATTTTCTAAGACGATAAAATGAGCGTCTCCATAATTGAAGGCATAAGTAGCCGGACCAAAATTGGCAGTAAAGGATTCATCACTGAATTCATCAGTACTGGCATCAAAATTCATGTCGTGGTTTCCCAT
>NZ_SLAP01000148.1 GCF_007126775.1 Cecembia sp.
TGGCTTCCGGTGAAATGCTGGGCTGCTTCGGCCTGACTGAACCTGACTTTGGTTCAAATCCTTCCGGTATGGTGACCAACTTCAAAGATATGGGAGATCATTACCTGTTGAACGGGGCCAAAATGTGGATTTCCAATTCTCCAAAAGCAGATATCGCCGTGGTATGGGCCAAGAACGAAGCAGGCAGGATTCATGGATTGATCGTAGAGAGAGGCATGGAAGGTTTCTCCACGCCAGAGACCCACGGCAAATGGTCCTTGAGGGCTTCTGCTACGGGAGAACTGGTATTTGACAATGTGAAAGTTCCTAAGGAAAATTTATTGCCTGGAAAATCCGGATTGGGAGCGCCGATGATGTGTTTGGATTCTGCACGATATGGCATTGCCTGGGGTGCTGTGGGTGCAGCCATGGACTGCTATGATTCTGCCAGGAGGTATGCTTTGGAAAGGATACAGTTTGACAAGCCTATAGGTTCTTTCCAGTTGATCCAGAAAAAACTGGCAGAGATGTTATCAGAAATTACTAAGGCCCAGTTGCTCAACTGGAAACTGGGCATGATGATGAATGAGGGCAAGGCCACCACCGCACAGATTTCCCTGGCTAAGCGCAATAATGTAGCCATGGCGTTGGAGATTGCCAGGGAGGCCAGACAGATTCATGGTGGCATGGGCATCACGGGAGAATATCCTATCATGCGCCATATGATGAATTTAGAATCCGTTGTGACCTATGAAGGAACGCATGATATCCATTTGTTGATCTTGGGTCATGAGATTACGGGGATAGCGGCGTTTAAGTGAGAAGCGATACTTGCCTGGTGCAAGGAGGAGAGATAAGTTAGAAATAGTACCAAGTACCAAGTATAATGTACCAAGACTGGACCGCTGGGGTTTTTAAACCTCGGCGGTTTTTTTTTGACTGTTGTTTAGAAATGAGATTGGAGAACAATTGGATCTAGGTTAATGCTGTGGCAAAAAAAATATATTACCCCATGGTGATCATAGAAAACATAGTTGGGCAACACCCAACCTTTATTTTTAAAATCAGGCGGTTGATATCCGAGGAAACTATGTGATCCTATGTTTCTATCCCGAAATCGGTACAAGTTATGGTGTACTAAAAATATCTGCCACATAGTATCATAGAAAACGTAGTTAGGCAACACCCAACCTTTGTTTTTTAAATCAGGCGGTTGATATCCGGGAAAACTTTGTGGACCTATGTTTCTCTCCCGAATTCGGGACAAGTTATGGTTAAAAATCCAACTTTAGATCTTTACAACTACTTGTACCGACGTGGAAAGTGTTTAAATGATTATAGTTTAAAGCTTAAGGATTACCATTGACAACCAGGAAAACTCTCAATGCCCCCCTTAAAAAGCTTTAACTTCAGGTTCCAACAAACCCACTTGGCTCTTTTTACCCCTTCGACTAACTCAGGGCATCGCTTTTGCCTTGGCTATTATTTGCCGACAACCTTGACAACCGCAATCCATCTACGAAAAGGAAACCTCATCATTAAACCATCTCTCCGGCTACGGGAAAACTTTAACTCCTCTCCAACTCCTCCTTTAACAAACCCACTATCCCTGCAATATTCCTCACCCCAAATTTTCTGTAGATGTTCTTTTTGTGGGTGCGGACGGTCAGGGGACTGAGATGCAGCTCCTCGGCGATCTCCTTGTAATTTTTCTGTTCCAGCAAATGGTTTAAAATTTTTATCTCTGATCGGGAAAGCTTGTATTGTTTACAGACCCTTTCTACAGCATTATCTATAAGTTCCTCAGGCATTTCTCCCTTGGCTTCCTGAAAATACTCCAATCCGGCTAAAACGCTTTCTACTGCCTCAATCATTTCTTGGAGTGAACTGTCCTTTCTCACAAAACCCACAGCGCCCAATTTTTGACAAAGAGAAATATTGGATAAGGAAAACTGCATGCTGACAACCAATACCTTGAGTTTTGGGATAACTGTCTTGACTTCCTCGAGGAATTCAAAACCGTTCATTTCCGGCATATATAGATCTAGAATGACCAAGTCGGCCCCGCCACCATTTTTAAAATAATCCAAGGCGGCCTGTGCATGAGAAAAATGTAAACTTGAATGTATCCCCAAGTTACTTTCTAAAATATGTTTGAGCCCGTCGGCAAAAATCTCATGATCATCCACGATAATTACTCTGGCTTGTTCTTTAATTTTCTTCATACGTTTTCACTTCAAAAGGGACACAGACCAGAACTGTTGTACCCTGAGGTCCACTGTTTATTTCATAAGTTCCTTTCAAGAAAGCCACACGACTTTCCATATTATTCAGGCCAATGCCCTTCTTTTCCTGTTTGACCCTATCTACATCAAAACCCTTTCCGTTGTCGGAGACAATCAATTTGATTTCCTGATCTTCTTGATCATAAAATATTTCCAGTTCCGCCATAGTGGCATGGGCATGTTTCATGATATTGTTGATCAATTCCTTGATGATGCGAAAAAGATTGCCTTTGATGTGTAGGGGTAACTCTGGCAACTCAGCAATATTATAGCTGAACCCGACTTGATTTTGCGTTTTTAGCAGATGGAAAAGATCATCTATCAGGATCTTAAAGCGTTTTTGATCCAAATCTTCTGTAGCTAACTCATGGGATATAAACCGCACATCCTTGGCCGCTTTATCTAGTAGTTTGACAGTCTCAGAAAGATTTTCTTTGGCTGCAGCATGATGCCCGTTTAACTGGATCTCTACATTTTCCAACTTGAGTCTGATCATGGCCAAAAGGGCCCCCAAATCATCATGCAGATCTCTGGCAATCCTTTGTCTTTCCACCTCCTGAACCTGAAGTTTTTCCTTGATGGATTGCTTTTCATTCTCTGAAAACTGAATCAAAAGGGTCTCTTTTTCATTTTTATCTTTGTAATTTCTGTATCCTATTCCGACCGTAAATGCCAAAACGTTGACCAATGCCCCAATGACCAGTCCATTGGGATAAAAAGGATTGATGGAAGTGTAGCCAAGATTGTTTAAAAGGTAAAAGGTAAGTCCTATGACCAAAAAGAGGTTAGCTGATAGGATATAAATGCCCATTCTTTTGTGTATCTGACTGGTATTGATCAACAAGACAAAGGCAACGCAAATAATAGATAGGTACATGGCCAATAAATTGACCATAAGAAGCAAATTCGCATTTATTTTAAAAAAAATCAGGACAAGCATCAAGCCAGCCCAAAAAAGAGCCAAATAGGATATTAACCAGGGAATTTGGTACAACCTGAGTCTATTGCTATCAAGGGTTTGAAAATGTAAATTAAACTTGAGAAAGAAGGCAGAGGTCAGTAAACCAAAAAATGGTATCCCAATTTGGGAGAGTGCATGAAGCCCCTCTTCACCATACCACCAATGATAGGCATATCCATCTTCTTCCAGAATCATCAGCAAGCAGGAAAGGGCATATGCCACGAAGATCAGGTAGATGCGCTCCCGTAAATACACATATAGCAACAGTGCAAATAATATAGCAAAACCCAAGATGGTACTTATCCCACCAAATAATGCTGCCCTATTGACCTCAAAAA
>NZ_SLAP01000017.1 GCF_007126775.1 Cecembia sp.
AATTGATTAAAAAAAAATAAATAATAATTTATGTTTAAAAAATACCTATATTATTTTAAATTAATCTTCATGTCCAAACATTGGATATGTTTTTTTGATTCCTACTTAAAATAAGTTTTGTTTGCTCCTTCCATGTGAGTCAATTTTTTTTTATCTTGTATCTTTGTAAAGTCAATGAGAAAGCCCGAGTAATTGAAATAGTTAAAGTTCTGTTTGTTTGTTTAGGAAATATTTGCAGGTCTCCTCTTGCGGAAGCAATTTTCAATCATAAAATCAACCAATCCAATCTGATTCACAAATTCAGCAGTGACAGTTGTGGGACTTCAGATTATCATATTGGTGAATTGCCTGATGAACGTACACTAAACTGTGCGGCAAAATATGGGATTCCTATTCAACATAGGGCAAGACAGATTAACAGGGTAGATTTAAGGGATTTTGATTATCTGATTGCCATGGATAACTCCAATAAAAAAAACATCAGCACTTTACTTCAAAATCACAACATCAATCACGACCGCATTTTTTTGATCCGTGAATTCCAGCCCGAGACAGATTCTTTAGAAGTTCCTGATCCTTATTATGGAGGATCCGAATGTTTTGAAGAGGTTTATGGAATCCTGAATGATGCAATAGAACATTTTTTGGAGCATCTCAGAAAGCATGAGGGGACCTATGTTTGATGATCAGCGTTTCATTGAGCAAGCGCTTTATATCAGTTTGGGAAAGGAAGAATCAATAGTTCAAAACAGGCTGGTTGCGGCTGGTAATATCAATCAAGGTATTTATATCGAGACAGCTGACTCAGGATTTTTTTTAAAGGTAAACTTTGAACAGAATCTTGATATTTTTGAAAAAGAGGCTGCCGGACTTGAGTTGATGAAAGAGAATACCCCGTTAAAAATCCCTGAGGTATACCATGTTGGAAGGATAGCAGACAGAAATTTTTTATTGATGGAGTGGATATTTTCCGGTTCTGCCAAAAGAAGTTATTGGGAAGAATTAGGTTTGGGTTTGGCACAGATGCACATGGCCACCAGGCCAAGTTTTGGCTTGGATACCCATAATTATATCGCATCCCTTGTTCAGGACAATGCAAATCAGATTTCTTGGAGCGATTTTTTTGTTGAAAAAAGGCTTGAACCCTTGATTGGTAAAGCCTATTATGAAGGCTTGCTCGATCTCGATTTTTATAAAACCTTCCAATCCATTTATCCTCGGATGCAGGAAATTTTCCCTAAAGAGAAGCCTGCATTGCTCCATGGCGACCTCTGGTCCGGCAATATCATGTGCAATGAAATGGGTTCAGCAGTATTCATAGACCCTGCGGTCTATTTTGGACACAGGGAGATGGACTTGGCCTTTGCCCAGTTATTTGGAGGTTTTGATGACAGATTCTACCGTGCTTATCAAGAGGTTTTTCCTTTGGAACCCGGATTTGATTTGAGAGTGCCAGTGTACAATCTTTACCCTTTATTGGTGCATTTGTTATTGTTTGGTAAAAGCTACCTTTCTGGTATTAGGAAAACCGTGAATAGTTTACTGTAAGGGTTTGGTCACCATCTGAAATGTGGACCTTGTAACCTGTTCCATAAATACCTCCCTGTGCTTCATCAGTTCCTCAATTATTTCAGGATTATGGTTTTTTACAGTAAGGAGTTGAAGGGATTCATTGTACCGGATTTCAAATTGCTCTTTTAATATTTCAATTAATTTCTCAAGTTTAAAAAGCTGCTTGTCGATGACAATGGATATGCTAATTGCAGATATCTGGAGCATATTGACTTTTAGTTTCAGCAGTTTCAGGTTAGCATATACCTGATGGATATGTCCTTCATCGATAAAAGAAAAGTCCGTTACTTTAAAACTGACCAAAACCTGTTCATCTTTGACTACAATACAGGGAATACTATTGGTATAAGGTACTTTATGTATAATTGTTCCGGATTTATGCGGTTCTAAAAAAGATTTAACATAAAGGGGAATAGAAAGGTTGGCCAGGGGTTTGATTGTTTTGGGATGAATGACTGATGCGCCATAATAAGTGAGTTCGGCAGCTTCCTGATAATCCAGTTCATCAAATTTAACGGTATTTGGAAATCTTTTGGGATCAGCATTGAGAACGCCTTCTACGTCTTTCCAGATGGTTACTGACCTGGCATGTAGGCAGGCAGCAAGGATGGCTGCAGAAAAATCAGAGCCTTCCCTTCCCAGTGTGGTAGTTCGTCCATTCTTTTCCCTGGCTATAAAACCCTGTGTTACGACAGGAAATTTTTCCAAAAGGGGCACCAGCTGTTTTTTAATTTTTTGAGAAGTAATTTTCCAATCCACTGTTGCAAAGCGGTAGTCCGAATTGCTGTGTATGAGTTCCCTTGCATCCTGCCATAAACAAAAAATATTTTGTGTACAAAGGTATTCCTGAATGATTCTTGTGGCTAAAAGCTCTCCGTTGGCGATCACCTCATCATAAATTTGGTCAAAATTATCCCTGTTTAAGTCCTGCTGTAGTTCCCGGGAGAGTTGGATGAAGTGATTTTCTATTTGATAATGAATGCTATGTGCAGTATCAAAAAGATCTTTGCAAATCTCGAGATGAAACCCCATTAAATTTGTAATATTCAAAGAATAGTCTTCTCCCAGTAATTTTTTTTCCAGTATAACTTCAAGCGCATTGGTAGTCTTACCCATAGCAGAAACCACAATTACAGTGTGATTTCGCAATCGATTGTATAAAATTCTTGATAGGTTTTTGATGGATTCAGCATCTTTTACAGAAGCTCCTCCAAATTTAAAAACAAAAGTTTTTAACATAGGAAATTATGTTGTAATTTTCAATATGGAATAACTCAAATATAACTTTTCTAATATTTTATGAAAATCAAATATTACAAACCCAGCGATTCCAAGTTAGCCTATTCAGTAGGAGTTACGCTAGATCGTTTTATTAAAAAGAAACAGGATGAGTTCCCATTTGCTTCCGGAGAACTTTCCCAATTGCTCAGAGACATTGCCCTTGCCGCAAAGATAGTCAATCGGGAGACGAATAGGGCAGGATTAGCCAATATAGTCGGAGCTTTTGGCAATACCAATGTGCAAGGGGAAGAACAACAAAAGTTGGACGTAGTGGCCAATATCCGCTTTACCCGTGCCCTGACAAAAGGAGGGGAGGTTTGTGCCATCGTTTCTGAAGAGGATGATGAGGTTATTGACCTTCAAAACAATTCAGGAAAATATGTGGTGGCTATTGATCCTTTGGATGGTTCCTCCAATATTGATGTGAACATTTCCATTGGAACCATATTTTCCATTTACCGCAGGGTGACTCCAGTGGGAAGTCCTATAAAGCAGGAGGATATTATGCAGCCCGGTAATCAGCAGGTTGCCGCAGGATATGTACTGTATGGCTCTTCTACCATGCTTGTTTATACTACGGGTCATGGAGTCAATGGATTTACTTACGAGGCTTCACTAGGAGAGTTTTTCCTGTCACATCCGGACATGAAAGCTCCCAAAAACGGTCTGATTTACAGTATTAATGAAGGAACTTTTAATCTATTTGAGCCAGGTTTAAAAGCATACATTGATTTTTGTAAGAACAAAGAATTCAGGGCCAGATACATAGGTAGCCTCGTAGCCGATTTCCACAGGAATTTATTAAAAGGAGGTATCTATATCTATCCCGCCACTCCCAAGTCACCCTCTGGAAAGTTAAGGTTACTTTATGAAGCCAATGCATTGGCTTTTATTGCTGAACAGGCAGGTGCCAAAGCTACTGATGGTGAATATAGAATTCTTGATATTGTGCCCAGCTCCTTGCACCAGAGAACGCCATTGTATATTGGTTCGATAGATATGGTAAATCAGGCGGCTTCGATGCTTAAAAAGCACAGGGCCCTTGTTGTGGAAAAATAAACTAGATTAAGCGTACAGATTGATTGGGTTCCGCGGAAAGGTTTTCCAGCCTGACCGCGGATTTTCCATTTATGGGTGCTTGTATTTTTGGCGGATTTCAATTTTCTGAATCTGGCGTTTGACCAGGGCTGAACTGAGCTCATATGCCATGCTTTCAGGAGCGGACTCATGGAGTATTTTCTTCAATTTATTTTCTCCCAGGTCAATCCTGTAGCAGATGCTCAAGAGCCTTTCCAAATCCCTATCCAGCATTTTTTTGACAGTTGGAAGGATAAGTTGAATCAAGTCCTCTTCACTCAATTCTTCCTTGATTACCGGTAGTTCAAAGGCCTTTTCAAAGTAAGCTTTGGAAGCTTTAATGATTTCCGACATGCTGCTTAAAAATTAAAAAAGTGGAGATTTTGGCTCCACTGTAAGTTTATTCTGGCTGATTTTCTTCCCCTTCCCCTTCTGTTTCTTTCTTTAGAAGATCAGGGGTCTCAGATTTGATGATTCTGTACCAAGAGATCAATTTCTTAATATCTGATGGGTAAACTTTGGTTTCATCATAATCAGGAAGTACGTGTCTGAGGAATGCTTTCAGTTCATCGGCATCCGCATCTGCATCAAGTCCCAAATCTCCATCAAATTCCACATCGATTTTTTTCATGATTTCTTCAATAGGAGAGGCACCTTCTTCAGTATTGGTATACATAGAAATCTCTCCTAAGATGGAAACGCGGTGATTGGCACCTACCACAAGTTTGCTTTTTTTGCTATCCAGAGATTCCAGGATGACACCTCCTCTGGTTGGCTTTAATACTTTGTATAGTCCCGGTTTTCCCGAAACTGTTGCTATTTCATTAAACTTCATCTTCTGCATTGTTTTAGGCCTGCAAAGATAGGATTTCCCTTAAAAAGGCCAAGAGTTAACGTTGACTATCGTAATATTCCGAAACTTCCGCTTCAATAAATGCCAAGAGCTCTTCCTTGCCTTCACCGGTTTGCGCAGAGCTGATAAAGTATTGGGGTTCGTCCCCAAAAATATCCAGGCATGCATCCAGGAAATACCTGACATTGGCATTGGTTTTGGTTTTGCTTTGTTTGTCTGATTTGGTAAAAATCAACACAAAGGGAATTTCTCTCTCCCCGCACCAGGTAATGAACTCCAGATCAATTGACTGTGGTTCCAGTCTGCTGTCTATCAGGACACTGACGGCAACGAGGTTTTCTCTATTGGTCAGATAGTCACTGATCATTTTTTCCCAAGTAGACTTGATGCTCTTGCTTACTTTGGCAAATCCATAACCCGGAAGGTCGACCAGGAACCATTTGTCATCTATGATAAAGTGATTGATGAGCTGTGTTTTTCCAGGTTTCCCTGAAGTTTTGGCCAAATTTTTATTATTGGTCAGCATATTCACCAATGAGCTTTTCCCAACGTTGGAGCGTCCAATGAAGGCAAACTCTGGCTTCGTAGGAGAAGGGCATTTCCTATAGTCCGTATTGCTGATTACAAAACTGGCTTTTTTGATCATTGTTTTTTTTACAAAGGTAATGGATTTGAAAGAATTCAGAGGTTCTAAATTGCCATATAATCTGCAACATTTTTTAGATGCTCGGGTTTACTTAGTAATATTGCACAAATTAATAAGCCCATGTCGGTAGTACCATACAAAGAAAAGCAGGAAGGGAAAAAGGAGCAGGTAGCAGAGATGTTCAATAACATCAGCAAGAAGTATGACTTTTTGAACCACCTTTTGAGTTTAGGGATTGATATCATTTGGAGGAAAAAAGCAGTCAAACTGCTCAAAAAAGACCAGCCAAAGCTGATATTGGATATTGCCACTGGCACAGGGGATTTTGCCATTGAAGCTTTGGCCCTTAATCCCGATAAGATTATCGGTGTGGATATTTCAGAAGGGATGCTTGAAGAAGGCAGAAAAAAAATGAAAAAGCGGAAGCTTGATCACATTATCGACTTACAGTTGGGCGATTCGGAGAAGTTATTGTTTGAAGATAATAAGTTTGATGCCGTGATCGTTTCATTTGGAGTGAGAAACTTTGAAAATCTGGAAAAAGGTCTTGCGGATATGTATAGGGTATTGAAGCCAGGAGGAAAAACCGTGGTAGTAGAATTTTCCAAGCCCAAAAAATTTCCAATGAAGCAATTGTATAATTTTTATTTCAAGTATATTTTGCCTCAAATTGGAAAATTGATATCCAAGGACAATTCCGCCTATACCTACTTACCGGAATCGGTACAGGTATTTCCAGATGGCAAAGATTTTCTTGCTATATTGGAAAAAGTAGGCTTTAAAAATACGCAATGCAAACCCTTAACTTTCGGCATCAGCTCCATTTATGTGGGAGAAAAATAATCCTGCTTGCATTATTGGCCCTTATCATTCCCTTAGCCTCTTTTTCTCAGGCCAGGTATGGAGAGATCAGCAAAGCGGGTCAGGATGACAGGTTGTTGTCTTATGGGTTTTTTCTTGCGGCACATACCAACACGTTCAGACTTAAATACAGTGATTCTTTTTTGGAGCTTCCTGAGCTCAATGGCAATAATATTGAGAGCATAGTACCGGTATATAGTTCTGGGTTTTCTTTAGGTTTTTTGGGTATTCTTAGGCTTCACGATCAACTCAATCTCGTTTTTACACCAAAAATCGGCTTTTATGAATTTCAGACGGATGTCAATTTCATAGGGGATCAGGTAACTACAGAAGGGGCTCAAAGGAGATCAGAAACGATGATGTCTGAATCAACAATGATTGAGTTTCCCTTAATTTTCAAGTACAAGGCACAGCGCTTTAACAACAGTCGAATGTTTTTCACTGCAGGTGGGAGTTATATGTTCAGGACCAAGGATCAGGAAGAAGCAGACATAGAAGGTATTGTGACTACCGGCAGGGATATCACGGTGGACCTCGGGGTAGGCTTTGATATGTATTTCAAGTTTTTTAAGTTTTCACCTGAAATACGGTTTTCCCACGGTCTGATGAATCTTTACAGGCCGGAAACCACAGATCCAAGATTCAGGGACCTGATCTCAGAAATACGCCGTAAATCCATTACCCTTTATCTACACTTTCAATAAGGATATAATGGTGAGTTTGTATCATTCTCAAAAAAGATGAAAAAGAGTTTATAAATAGAGTAGATTTGATTCAAGAGATATTTAAGACTACAAACTTTCAAAGTTCCCCTCTAATCTTATTCCAATTCAGTGAGTTTTACAAATTCCCAAAGATCCACAACCGACATCATTTGCCCTTTAAAAATGAAAAGAAATCTCTCATTGTAGATAAATTCTATTTCTGCATATTTTTCTATGCTGCGTTCGGTTTCCCTTACCTTGTTTTGATTTCTTCTGTAGATTTTGGTAAACCCTGTATTTGATTTTTCTTCATAGTCTAGATCTAGTCGCTGTTCAGCTGCCTGTAACAATACAGAACCGTTATTCCCCGCGCCATCAAGAATTTCTATTGTAACCAATTTGCTTTTATTGAGGTCCTTTTGGTAAACACCTAAAATCCCATTCATGCTGGCAGCATCCTTGTATCCCGAAATGAGCTTTGTCCTCGAGAAATCGCCGATTTTTTCAGGAACAAAGCGTTCTAAGTTTTCCTTGGTATAAGGGATTTCATT
Organism: Cecembia sp.; assembly: GCF_007126775.1. Classification (GTDB taxonomy): domain Bacteria; phylum Bacteroidota; class Bacteroidia; order Cytophagales; family Cyclobacteriaceae; genus Cecembia. The sequence goes on from NZ_SLAP01000017.1 coordinate 7,546, forward strand.
TTCAAGTATTTTCTCCCCCGTTTCCAAATCTTGAAATGAGATGGCTTTCTGATTTGAAATGGGAACATCTTTGTTTTTTCTATCCGTACAGGAATAAAATAGATTGAATAGAAAAATCAATATGAATACCCGACAAAGAATTCGGTTTTTCATTTTTTTTCGGTTAAGGTATTTGGGTAATCCAATCTTTGGTACCCTGTAATAAAGCCTTTTGGATTTTCGGATTTTGAGATTTTATTTTTTTCATCCAATTATCTATCAAATTTAGTTTTCTAAACTGATAATCGGTAAGAGGTCTGTAACCAAAAATATAAACAGGGTAACATTTTCAGAAAAACATTTTGAAAATGCTATAAATTCAATGAATTTAATCGAATAATACATCTGATACAAAATAAATTATTAAATTTAAATCAATGACTGTTCATGGGTTTAGGAATTTGATGAAGCCAGTAATGCTAAGATTAGTTTATAACAATTATATATGGCTTTTTTTCAAATTGCTGTCTTATGTAATCTGTGTCAATGTATACGGGCAAGGCGATCTTAGTTTCAGGCAGCTTTCAGTCAATGAAGGACTTTCCCAAAATTCGGCAGTTTCCATTTCACAGGACAAAGATGGGTTTTTATGGATTGCCACTCAGGAAGGACTCAATAAATATGATGGCATTGATTTTTATGTTTACAATAAAAAGTTTCCTGATGTCACAGAAGAAAAAAGACTATTGCTTGGGAAAGTAATGGCAGACTCCCAAAATAGGATTTGGATCATTCCGGATACAGCCATTCCAGAACTCTTGGATCGTACAAAGAATGAGTTTTTTGCAATAGCAGGTATAAAAGCAGCCAATTGTCTATATGAGGATGAAAAGAACAACATACTTTTTGGAACCTTATCTGGTCAACTATATCGATGGAACGATGCAATTCATAAAGCAGAAATGATTTGGACTGATCCCGAATTGGAATTTGTATCCATAAGTCAATATGATTCCGAAAATTTGCTGCTGGTATTTAGACATTCACTGGCTATTCTGAACATAGAGACCCGACATTATGAATTGTTATGGAATCCCGGTGAAGCAGTGTATCTGTCCAGTGTCAAGGTGGACCAAAACAGAAATATTTGGGTAGGTACTTTGGATAGCGGCTTGTGGAGAAGTACTCCCAATTTGGACGGCAATTATCATTTTTCGCCCTACTGGGAAGGTTCGGGAGGAGAATCGGATATGGTCTTGGAAGTTTTTGTAGATTCTCATGATAGGATTTGGGTAGCAACCTATGGTAAGGGTGCGCTTTTGATTGATACAGATAGTGAAGGTTTAAAATTTTTTGAATATTCAAAGCAAAATCCCAGATCTATCCATTACAATGACATCCTTTGTATTTTCGAAGATTACACAGGCACGCTTTGGTTTGGTACTGATGGGGCAGGCTTAAGTTTTTATGACAGTTATCTGGAAAAATTTAATTTTTTTCATAATCAACAGGTTCCTGAGAATATTCATATTGATGTGATACGCGCTATTTATGTGGATGAATTTGAGCATGTTTGGCTGGGAACTTCAGGAAAAGGATTGACCCGTTTTGATCCCAAAACCGGTAATTGGAAGACATATATTCATCAGGAAAGGAACCCTCAAAGTATTAAGAGCAATCGGATAATGAGTTTGCAGGGTGATGAAAAAGGCAAACTATGGATTGGTTATCAGGATGAAGGTCTGAGTATCATGGACATCGTATCTGAAAAACTTAAACATTTCGATGCCAATTCTGTATTGGAAATGCCAGGAAACACCATTTGGAAAATATTCAAAGACTCCGAAGAAAGATTCTGGATAGGGACCCGAAATAATGGACTACTGTTATTCGATCCTGAAATAGGCTTGATTCAACAATACACCCATATAGAATCAGATCCAAACAGCATCCCTGATAATAATATCCGAACGATTATTGAAGCGGGTAATGGTAAGTATTGGATAGGAACTGAAAATCAGGGAATAGCAAAATTTGATTTCAAAACCGGGAAATTTCAAAATTTCAGGAATGATCCCAACCAAAACCAATCCATAAGCAGCAACAATATCAAATCCCTTTACCTTTCCAAGCAAGACGAATTATGGATAGGAACCAATGGAACGGGATTGAACAAAATGGATTTGAAAAGTCAGGAAATGACCATTATCAATACTGATTCTGGACTTTCTAATGATGTGATTTATGGAATTCTTCCAGATAGAAAAGGGGATCTTTGGTTAAGTTCAAATAAAGGCATTACAAAAATTGAAATGTCCGATGGACCAGAGACAAAATACCAAATCACGAATTATTCCAATTACGATGGGCTTGCAACTGAGTTCAATACAGGGGCCTACTTTAAGGCAAAAGATGGGACTTTGTATTTTGGCAGCTTGGAGGGGTTTTATTGGTTTAATGCCGCAGACATTGCCTTAAACGACATCCAACCTAAAACTGCTATTACAGAGATTTCTATTTTTAATAAACCTATTGGTTTTTCTGAAAATCTAAAGCTGAAACATTTCGAAAATACCATCACTATCAATATGGCGAGTTTGGTTTTTTCCTCTCCTGCTAAAAATCAATTCCTTTACAAACTGGATAATCATGATGAAGACTGGGTATTCAATGGGAATAATCATCAGGCAAGGTATACCAACCTTTCTCCTGGGGACTACACCTTTATGGCTAAATCCAGCAACTATGATGGTATTTGGAATGAAGAACCAGTTACCCTTAAAATTAAAATTCTACCCCCATGGTACCTGACCATCTGGGCTAAAGTATTTTATATTTTGATTTCGGTTTTAGCAATATTTGGGATCTACCAGTATTTAAAATGGCGTTTGAAAATGCAATTAAGCCTGAGACAAAAAGAAGATGAGGCCCTGCGTTTGATCGAGATTGATGCATTCAAATCCAATCTTTTTACCAATATTTCGCATGAATTCCGTACTCCGCTTACTTTGATTTCAGGTCCAGTGGAGCGCTTGATCAATTCTTCTGATAACCCCATCTTCAAATCCCAACTTAATTTGATCAAACAGCAGTCCACCCGCTTATTGAATCTTGTGGACCAATTACTGGAAGTTTCCAGGATAAAATCCGGTAAACATCAATTAAAGATCAGAAAGGGAAATCTCAGTCTTTTGCTCCAATCGATTGTATCTAATTTTTTTTATCAGGCAGCAGAGAAAAATATGAAGATCAAACCAAAAATCCCCTTGATGAGTGAAGTTTGGTTTGATGGGGATAAAATTGAAAAAATCATTACCAACCTGCTACAGAATGCCATTAAATATGGTAAACCACAAACTGATATTTTTTTGAAGTCAAAATTGGATCAAAACCATTTGGAATTTGAGTTGACCAATACCAGTATCAAGACTTACAGTCAACAGGAGATCAAACATTTATTTGACAAGTTTTATAAATCGGATGCTAATGCCGTGGGTTTTGGTATCGGACTGGCTTTGGTTAAAGATCTCGTGGACTTGAATCAGGGTCAAATTTCGGTGGATTTTGATGAAAAAACCGCCGCCTTTATGGTTAGGGTTCATTTACCTGTTGATAAATATGCCTTTAGACCTGAAGAGGTGGAGGAAAATGATTATAGAGAAACTCCGCAGATTCTCTCGGAGAAAAATGACGGGCTCAATGAGCAGCTCCCATTAATTCTTGTAATTGAAGACAATGAGGAAGTCAGAAGGTTTATTTGTAATGAACTGCGTCTTTACTATGATGTGGTAGAGGCCAAGGATGGAAAGGAAGGAATATTTAAGGCATTTAAAAAAATCCCTGATTTGGTCATATCAGATGTAATGATGCCTGAAACAAATGGTATTGAAGTGTGCAAAATTTTGAAGCACGATGAAAAAACTTCCCATATTCCTATCATATTACTGACTGCAAAATCCGAAGAAACTGCTAAAATCAAAGGCTTGGAAGTAGGGGCAGATGATTATATCCTTAAACCGTTTTCTGTTCAGCAAATGCTTATCCGCATTCAAAAACTGATTGAATTAAGAAGAAATCTCCGGGTCAGGTACTCTGGAAAAATCAGTGTCAGTCCCAATGAGATTGCAGTAAGCTCAACAGATGAAAAATTTTTAGAGAAAATTCAGACTATTGTGGATAATGATTTGGCTGACGGAGATTTCTCCGTTCAGGATTTCTGTAAAAAATTAGGCATGAGCAGAATGCAGTTACATCGAAAATTAACTGCGCTGACCGGATTATCTACCACAGCTTTTATCAGGGACCAAAGGTTAAGGTTGGCTTTACAGAGATTGGACAAATCAGGAGAAACTATTTCTGAGATTGCATATGCGGTAGGATTTAGTTCACCTTCCTATTTTATAAAATGCTTTAAAGAAACTTATCAGATGACTCCGAATGAGTACCTGAGCAATCATAAAGGCAAAGAATGCTAAGATTTTCAAAGTGCTTCCTAAAGCCTACTTTTTGATGACCTATTAGAAATTTTTCATACAGGTTTTTATCTAACAACTGGATTGTTCTCTAATAATGCTGTTTTCAATGGCCTAATGTTACGGAATTGGGATTACCTGGTACATCATTGATATTAAATCAGTCATGGAAATCAGAACTTTGTTTGCATGAGGGGCATCAAAAATTCAGTGGTGTCCAGTTGATAACCAAAAAAACAAACTTATGAAAAGATTCTTGATAATTACCACATTATTTACCTTGGCAGGATTCCAATCAATGGCACAGATCAATAGGAGCGGAGGCCTATTCTTAGGCTACAGCACGGATATAAATAAGATTGGAATAGGGGTGAATGCCGAATTCCCGATCGTGGAGAAATTGAGCATTGCACCAAGCTTTTTTTATTATTTCCCAGAAAAGGAAGATGGGGTCAGCCTGAATTTTCTTGAGTTCAATGGAAATGCTAATTATTATTTCTTTCAAAATGAAAGTATGGGTGTGTATGCTTTGGGAGGGCTGAACTTTACGCGGACTTCGGTTTCTTTTGAGGGGTCAAATTTTTTCGGAGGTGGGTTTTCACCTTCAAGCAGCAATGTAGGTTTGAACTTGGGGGCAGGGGCCAACTTTATTGTAAGTGAAAAATTAAGCCCTTTTGCTGAAGTTAAATATGTAGCTTCCAATTTTGGGCGATTGGTCATCTTCGGAGGAGTAAAAATAAATTTTTGATAAAAAACTAAATAGGGCTTGCTGAAAAAGTCTCAGGTATGCCAGCTTCAAAGCGGGCGAATGAAGATGTATGCTTATACTTCGAATGAGCCCAATGAAGAAGATGGTATGCCTGAGGCTAGCCTGAA
>NZ_SLAP01000212.1 GCF_007126775.1 Cecembia sp.
ATAAAAAAAGGAGCTTTTCAGCTCCTTTTTTATTGAATGATATAGTCGTAGGGCATCCGCATCATGACACCTTCATACTTTTTAACCTTTTCAATCTGATCGTAGATTGGGTAAAAATTACCCAATTTTTTTTGCTGGTAATAGGCCTGAACTTCATTGGAGAATTGATTGAGAAATCTTTCAAACCAAGGCCTAATTTCGGGATAGTATACTACCCTATAATCATCGGAGACACCTGCTTTTGTAGCTGCTATTTTTACGGCCTCATCTAAACCTCCCAAAACATCTACCAATCCATTTTCTTTCGCTTGATTACCGGTCCACACCCGGCCAGAAGCTACCTTTATTACTTCTTCTTTGCTCATATCTCTTCCTTGAGCCACCCTACTAAGAAAAATATCATAGCCTTCCTCAATCTGAGCCTGGAATATATTGCGTTCCATTTGTGAAACTCTTCGGGTAGGACTTAAGAAATCTGAAAATTCACCTGTCTTGACTACATCCGTAGTAATACCAAGTTTATTGTTTAATAAGCCCTGGGCGTTGAACCATAAGGCAAAGACGCCAATTGAACCTGTTATAGTATTAGGCTGGGCGACTATGCTATCAGAAGCAGCAGCAATATAATAGCCGCCGGATGCTGCTATTTCACCCATAGAGGCAATGACAGGTTTTTCCTTTCTTGCTTCTTCCAACTCCCTCCAGATAACTTCAGAGGCAAGAGCTGATCCTCCCGGAGAATTAACCCGAAGTACAATGGCTTTGACATTGTCATTTTTTCTCGCCTTTCTGATTTCATCTTTAAACCTTTCTGAGCTTATGATGGATTCATCTCTCCCACCCATAATCTCTCCTTCAGCCACAATTACAGCAATACGGTTTTTGGAATTGCTCCCAGTACTTTTCGTGGCCCTGTTGATTCGGGAAATATTGATCGTGTTAATTTTGTCGTCTTTTTCAAGCCCCAACTTTTCTTTCATAAGATCGATCACCTCATCTTCGTACCTAAGACCATCAACCAATTGCAGTTCCTCTGCATCCTTTACCTTTCTTACCAACATCCCTTGATTGATTTCTCTTAGCCTGTCATTGGGAATTCCTCTGCTTTCGGCTATTTCATTTAAGGAAAAAAAATTGAGGTCATTAAGAAAAGATGCTGTCTGCAATCGGTTTTCTTCACTCATTTTATCTAATAAAAAGGGTTCCACCGCACTTTTAAAATCACCTACCCTGAAAACTTGTGGTTCTACCTCGATTTTCTCAAAAAGTCCCTTAAAGAAAAGCACTTCACTGGCAAAGCCATTGAACTCAACAAAGCCCGAAGGGTTGACATAAATTTCATCAGCAACAGAACTGAGGTAATAACCATTTTCTGTATAAATTTCACCATAACTTACTATGAACTTCTCAGATTCTTTGAAGTCCAGAAGCTCATCTCTGAGCTCTTTAATACCAGCTTGACCTGCCATAAAGGTTCCCGGCTTAATAAAAATTCCTTTCACATTGTCATTGGTCTTGGCATTTCTGATGGCATTTTTTAGGTTACTTAATCCTATGGTTGGAATACCACTGAACAAACCGAGGGAAGAAAAATCAGGTTCATCTTCATTGCTTCTTTCTACAAGTACTCGCCCCTCAAGGTTAATGACAAGAACTGTATTTTCTTTAACTTTCACATCATCCTCCGAAGAAGCTATTATGGCAATCAATCCCGCGAAAATAAAAAAACTCATCACGGAAAAAACCAAAAGACCGACAATTACGGCCAAAACATTACCCAAAAATCTCATATTATTTTAATTTATTCAGCTAAAATAAGCCTTTTTTTTTAAGTTTGATAGACCTCGATTAACAGTATAATGGAAAATTTGGTTTTAATTATTGGTGGTAACTTAGGGGATAGGCTTCTGTTGATCAAAAAAGCCAGAAACCTGCTCGAGAAAAGGTTAGGAAAAGAGTTGATAGCTTCTTCCATATTCGAAACAGAAGCTTGGGGTGGGAGTTCTTTAGGGTACTATCTGAATCAAGTGCTTGTGTATCAAACGGCATTGGAGCCTATGCAAGTACTGGAATGTATACAAGAAATAGAAAATCAATTGGAACGGAAACGGGAAGTCAAATGGGGGAACAGGACCATGGATATTGATATTCTGTATTTTGGCAAAAGAACAATCAATTCAGAAAAATTAATTCTTCCACATCCCTATCTTGAAAAAAGGAAGTTCGTACTGGAACCCTTGTCTCAAATTTTACCGGATTTTATTCATCCTTCTCTAGGCAAATCTCATCAGGAGCTATTAAGAATTTGTCAGGATATTTCCGAGGTAAAACTTTACGAAAAAAAAGCCCGGAATATCCGGGCTAAATGAGATTCGGTTTTCAAATGCTGGAAACTTCGGCTTCTCTGTGGATTTTTTTAACCAGTCCCTGCAATACCTTCCCTGGGCCGCATTCTATAAACTCCAAGGCGCCATCAGCCACCATCTGCTGTACGGATTGGGTCCATTTCACTGGAGCAGTCAATTGGGCAATTAGATTTTTCTTTATCTCTTCTACATCAGTAATACCTCTGGTACTGACATTTTGATAAACAGGACAATTGGGCTGATGAAAAATGGTTGCCTCTATTGCCTTTTGTAGTTTTTCTCTTGCTGGCTCCATCAATGGGGAATGGAATGCACCACCTACAGGAAGGGGAAGGGCTCTTTTTGCACCAGCTTCTTTCATTTTTTCACAGGCAATTTCAATTCCTTTATTGGAACCAGAAATGACCAATTGTCCCGGACAATTGTAATTGGCGGGGACCACCGTTTCACCTTCAATAGCAGCACAGATTTCTTCAACTTTTGCATCTTCAAGACCCAAAATGGCGGCCATCCCAGAAGGATTTATTTCGCATGCTTCCTGCATGGCCAAAGCTCTTTGGTATACCAATTTTAATCCATCTTCAAAAGCAAGTGTTCCATTTGCAACCAGGGCCGAAAACTCGCCCAAAGAATGTCCCGCTACCATATCAGGGTTGAATTCCGGAGAAGTTTTTGCTAAAATTACAGAATGCAGAAATATTGCCGGTTGTGTCACTTTGGTCTGCTTTAACTCTTCATCACCTCCCTCAAACATAATATCAGATATTCTGAATTTCAGGATGGCATTGGCTTGTTCAAAGAGTGATTTGGCGGTTTCATTGTGCTCATACAGGTCTTTTCCCATACCTGAAAACTGAGCCCCCTGGCCCGGAAAAACATATGCTTTCATGATTATTGCGTTGATTTAGGTTGCAAATATAGGAAATTCAATATGAATGTGCGGGATTCAATAGGTCAGTGTAGAATTATAAGATTAGACAAAGGATGGAAACAGCAAATAAATAGAATTGAAATAATGGAAAAGTTAGTTTAAAATAGATGGCCTGTGGTATGGTAAGACATAAGCTTAATGCTATAATGAGATATTTTGAAATACTGTCAACTTGGTGGAGTACTGCAAGCTGTTTACTCTCCTAAATCATAGATTTCCATAATCTTGGAAAGAATTTTTTTGAAGTCGATTTTGAGATCAATCAGTTTTCCGCTGCCCATATCAAAAACCCAACCATGAACCTCTAGACCTCTTTTTTTTATAGCTTTTTGGACAGTTGCGGTTTTAATTAAGTTAATGCACTGTTCCTGTACATTCAATTCAATTAGGCGGTTATAACGGGAATTTTCATCTGTGATTGCATCCAATTCTTTTTGATGCAATCTATATACATCCCGAATGTTCCTCAACCAAGGGTTTAAGACCCCAAGATCTTGAGCCTGCATGGCCGCTTTGACCCCTCCACAAAAATAGTGGCCACACAAAACGATATGGTTAACCTTCAGGTGGTCTACTGCATAATGCAAAACAGCCATGGCATTGACATCTACACCTATAATCAGGTTAGCAATGTTTCTATGCACAAAAACCTCTCCAGGAGCTACTCCCATAAGTTCTTCTGCCGTCACCCTTGAATCCGAACAGCCAAAGTAAAGGATTTTAGGTTGTTGTCCCTTAGAAAGCTTTTGGAAGTAATTCGGATCTTGAGAAAGCTTTTCCTTAATCCATGTATTATTATTTTCAAAAACAGTTTTAATTTCCATAGCTTGTCATTTATGAAAATCATTCACTGATATCCTTTTCTGAAAGAAATTTATTTTGCTCTTCTTCATTCGGAAGCCTGCATGTTTCCTTTTTACCAAACCATTTATAACGATTCCTGGCTATCCAATTATAAATTGGGTCCCTGATAAATGCAGGAATAATGATCAATCCATAAAATATTGGCCATAAGGCATTCAGTTTTCTGCTGATTTCCAAGGCAGCCCTGCTTTTGTAAAAAACTTTTTCACCCCTTATAAGTACGATTGAATCAAGGTAATCCCCCTCTATTTGATAGGATTCTAGTATTTTTTTCACCATTTCATCCTGAAGAGCAGCTACCTTGAAATTTTGCCCTTTGTCTCTCTTGATTATAAAATCAACGGCTCCATTGCAAAGGTTGCAGACGCCATCGAATAGGACGATATCATATTTATCCTGAATTCTCATTTCACGATCTGTATGGTTCCTTTTAACTTCCTTTCCCTTAAAGAAGGATCAAGGACGTCAAAGAGCACAGTCGCGCTGTAGAAATAGGTGCCAGCAGGAAGCTCATTCCCATTTTTATCTCTTCCATCCCAACGTATGAAAACATCGTTTTCAGTGGCTGTAAGGCTATTGTAGTTGAAAACTTCTACACCCCAACGGTTAACAATAAAAATTTCAACTCCCAGAACAAACCTTGGACATTTTGACAAGGGGTTATCAAATGCCATGAATGTGTCATTTATCCCATCTCCATTGGGAGTAAATGTATTTGGTAATTCATAAAAAGGGCAATTGTCTACACATACGATATTGCTGGGATCACTTTCATTCCCAGACCTGTCAATTGCGGTAATGTAATAACAACCCCTATAATTGCTCAAGTCGCTGATACGTGTCTGAAATTCAAATTGAGAAAAAGTTCCTACAAGATTGAATTGCCCATCGTCTTCTCCATCTGGATTGAAATATAGCCTGAATTCATTCAATTCATCATCACAGTTTCCAGTGAAATCAGGTTCCCAGCTTAGGTCATGCACAAAACTGTTGAAGCCACAGGATTTATCGGAGAGGTATTCGCTACATTCAGGACCTTCAAAAGTCAATACCGGCGGACAAGGCAGTCTGTCATCATCTGGTCTTGCGCATACAATCTGAGATTTGTTCTCCAAAGGCATTTCGATCATGTCTACATTGTATGTTCCTTTAGTGACCACCAAATAACAATATTCGATATCCCTCTGCAAGGTTACGCCATTGTGACTGCCATCGTCCAGGTATGTAAAGCCATCAATGGTAGGATCTACCTCTGCAATCAATTCAAAGTTTTCCTCATCTTCTGCCTCTGGGTCAGTACGGTTTCTATAAACTTCATGTTTGAATTCAGAAACTGTATTATTCCATGGCACATTGAAGTTCCAATTTAACCGGATGGCCTCATTGATTATGGTTGGAGTTAGCCTTACAGAAGAAGCAGCACTTGAACTGTCAATGACAGTATTATTCTCTTTAAGAATGACTTTGTAGTTATAAACAAGATTTTCAGTGTTGATACCTGTATCGGTAAATGAAGTATCTGTCGTACTGATAAGCGCGACACGATTCTGATTTCCGGTGAAGCCCACACTTCTGAAAAGTTCATAAGTAAAGGGTCCCGGGAATTGCTCTCTATCGATATCATACGGAGGTGTCCATCGGACAAAAATCTGACCATTCTCTGTATCTGTATCTTCTACACTTACATTAGTAATGATTGGGACATCCACATCAATAGTGATACAGATTTCCTCTGATACGATACTCTCACCTAACCTTGGTGGGGGATAAGCTGCTACCAAGCGGTAACAATAGGTGTTTCCAGGTGCTAGACCTTCTCCATTATTAGTGTCTAGAAAATTAAATACACCCATGTTGGTGGTTCCAATAAGTTCATAACCTGCACGAATACCTGTTTCACAGGAATCAGGTTCATAAGGATCAGAATTCAGCCTTCGCCAAACCTGCATTGTCTCAGCAGTGGTACCACAGGAATAAGGTTCCCAAGATAAATTGACCGAACGGCCGGCTTCCTGTTCCAGGTCTTCGATTATTGGAGGCGGGCCGACCACCTTGATGTTCCAGGTCCTTATATCTACCAAAGAAGGCCCTGATCTGGGCTGGTCAGAAATTCGTATTCTTACCTGATATTCTCTTTCCCTCACATGGCTACAAACAGTTTGCCACTCAAAATCAATGATTCCAGGGCTAGATTGAAATACGCCTTCAGGAGAATACGTGGCAGGTGAGGTATTGATCTCAACGGGGTCTCCAAATATTTCTATTTTTATGGGATCACCGTCTGGATCTGATCCCTGAATGATTTCTTCAATTTTAGTCCCGGCCACTACGCATAGATCAGGAGGCAAAATAAGTTCTGGCCTTTGATTATTGGTGTTTTCAATAATGATCTGCATGTCCCTGATCACATAACCGATCATTTGGTATTCGCCTCCAATTTTTCTCCATTCCTGAACCTGAAAGGCTATATTATATTGTCCTGCAAGTCCAGGAGCATCCCAAATCAAATCACCGGTAATGGGATTTATAGAAATAAATGGCGGTGTAGAGCCATCTTCTCTGTTGAAACTGAATTCATTGGATGCAGGACTTCTGTAGTTATTGACAAAACGTTGGAAGCCCTGACGTGGTCTAACGGTAATTTCATCAAAAAAATAGGCCAAACTGTCACCGTCTGGATCAAAAGCACCTGGGTTATGGATATATCTGACATTGACGCCCCCATTGTCGACTGGAGGAATAGTCAGTACAGGAGAGTTATTGATTCCTATAAACGGGTCAATTGTAATCATGGTCTCTACATAAAAAGGAGTATCCACGGAATTGTCCATGTTTAAGGTCTGATCATTGCGATTGAATTCCCTAAATCGAATAATATACTGCCCCGGGCCTTGGTAGGTATGTGTGATTACAAAAGTATTTTTTTCTATCTGGTTGCCTAAGGATTCTACTGTAACGAAATCACTTTCGGTATTCAACCTGACTTCTCTACCATCACCGAAATTAATATCGCCAGGTCCAAAAATCACATTTGAACGCGTATCTGTGTAACCTACCACCGTAATCCTGTAGGTTAAAGCTTGTGTACTGACCCTTTCAGCGGTAATTTCACCAGCCCTGATATGGGTAGCCATTGAAGGAAATGAAGCACTTAGCATTAATAAAAAAACCAATAATAGGCTTATTCTCAATTTCATGAATTTTCAGCTTAGGTAACTGTTTATACGAAAGTAATTAAATCGGGATTAAAATATCCCAAATATTCAAACAATAAAAATAAACACTTGGTTAAAAAGATATAAAATGATGCTAAAATAAGATGGAAAGCGAGTTATTTAGAACGTTTTAAAATAAGTGTCAGGTTGGTTTCTGGATTGTTTGCTAAGTTTTCCGAATGTAAATTTGGCCTCGTAGAAAAATCCAAATATTAATCTAACATTTAAGAAAAAGTATATGAGTTGGGTATCCAAAACCTTAAACAGCACCTTAGGCCGAAAATTAATGATGGCCTTGACAGGCTTGTTTCTGATTATCTTCCTTTTGGGACATGTTTCCGGGAACACTTTGTTATTTAAGAATGACGGAGGAGAGGCGTTTAACATTTATGCTAAATTTATGACGACAAACCCTGCTGTTAAAATCCTGTCCTATCTCACTTATATTTCTGTGATCGCACATGTGGTTTATTCCATCATCTTAACGAAATACAATAAATCAGCGCGACCAGTGGCATATGCAAACAGCAAGGCATCTACCAATTCATCATGGAATTCAAGAAATATGGGTATTTTAGGTACCATCATTTTGATTTTCCTAGCCGTCCATTTGCAGGGCTTTTGGTACAAAATGCATTGGGGTGACATGCCTGTAGTAAGCTACGGGGGAGAGCAATATAAAGATCTGTATACCATAGTCAATTTCGCTTTCCAATCAGAATTGCTAGTTGCCCTTTATGTGGTGGCCATGGGATTCTTAGGTCTTCATCTTTCTCATGGATTTCAGAGTGCTTTTCAGACCTTGGGTTTGAATCACGTCAAATATTCACCTGCAATACAAAAATTAGGTTTGGCATTCAGCATTATTGTACCAGCACTTTTTGCAAGCATGCCTATTTATATCTATTTCATCAACATGAATTAAACACAATTGAGTATGATTTTAGATTCAAAAATTCCAGAGGGTCCTTTAGCAGAAAAGTGGTCCAGACATAAATTCAACATCAAGCTGGTAAACCCTGCCAACAAGAGGAAGTACGATGTGATCGTAGTAGGGACAGGCCTTGCAGGGGCCTCAGCTGCTGCATCATTGGCAGAATTGGGTTATAATGTGAAAGCTTTTTGCTTTCAGGACAGTCCAAGAAGGGCACACTCCATAGCAGCCCAAGGAGGAATTAATGCTGCCAAAAATTATCAAAATGATGGTGACTCTGTTTATCGCTTATTTTATGATACCATCAAGGGTGGGGATTATAGGGCAAGAGAAGCCAATGTGTACCGTTTGGCAGAAGTTTCTGTCAATATAATTGATCAGTGTGTAGCACAGGGTGTACCATTTGCCAGAGAATATGGAGGGCTTTTGGCCAACCGGTCTTTTGGTGGAGCACAGGTATCCAGAACTTTCTATGCGAGAGGTCAAACCGGTCAGCAGCTTTTGTTGGGTGCTTATTCTGCCTTGAGCCGTCAGGTTGCAAATGGTAAAGTAAAACTTTATCCAAGAACTGAGATGATGGATGTGGTGGTTGTGGATGGCAAAGCAAGTGGAATTGTCACCAGAAACCTGATTACAGGTGCAATCGAATCCCATAGTGCACATGCGGTACTTTTATGTACTGGTGGATATGGCAATGTTTTCTTCCTTTCCACCAATGCCATGGGATCCAATGTGACGGCTGCCTGGAGGGCACATAAGCGAGGTGCTTTGATGGCAAACCCTTGCTTTACCCAAATTCACCCAACCTGTATTCCTGTTTCCGGTGACCATCAGTCCAAATTAACCCTGATGTCAGAATCCTTGAGAAATGATGGTAGGGTATGGGTTCCGGCGACGAAGGAAATATCAGAAAAGCTTAGAAAAGGTGAAATCACTGCCAATGACATCAAAGAAGAAGATAGGGATTATTTCCTGGAAAGAAAATACCCTTCCTTCGGTAACCTGGTGCCAAGAGACGTGGCTTCCAGAAATGCCAAGTATGTATGTGATGAAGGCAGAGGAGTAAATGAAACCGGAGAGGCTGTTTTCCTTGACTTTAGAGATGCCATTAAAAGAGATACCGAAGAACTGATTCGTGCCAAGTATGGCAACCTCTTTGATATGTACCAGCAGATTACGGGCGAAAATCCCTATAAGGTACCTATGAAGATTTATCCAGCAGTTCACTACACCATGGGTGGACTTTGGGTGGATTACAACCTGATGACCAATATTCCTGGACTTTATGCTTTAGGAGAAGCAAATTTCTCAGACCATGGAGCCAATAGGTTAGGTGCCTCTGCCTTGATGCAGGGACTAGCAGATGGGTATTTTGTAATTCCTTATACTGTTGGGGATTATCTCGCCCAAACGCCTTATGCTAAAATCGATACGGACCACCCTGAATTCCAAAAAGCAGAGCAGGAAGTAAAGGATAGAATTTCAAAATTATTGGATATACCCGGTGAGAAAACCGTAGATTATTTCCATAAGCGTTTAGGTAAAATCATGTGGGATTATTGTGGAATGGCCAGGACAGAGGAAGGTTTGAAAAAAGCCAAGTCCATGATCAAGGAGTTGAAGACTGAATTTTGGTCCAATGTAAATGTTTTGGGTGGCAATGAAGAGCTCAACCAATCTTTAGAAAAAGCCCACCGAGTCGCAGACTTTCTGGAATTGGGAGAATTGATGATAGATGATGCTTTGAATAGGAATGAATCCTGCGGGGGACACTTTAGAGAGGAATACCAGACTCCTGAAGGGGAGGCTTTAAGGGATGATGAAAACTTTGCTTATGTATCCGCTTGGCAGTATGTGGGTGAGGATGAGGAAGAGGTCTTACACAAAGAACCACTTGTGTTTGAGAATGTGAAGTTGACCCAAAGGAGTTATAAGTAATTTATTAGCATAAAACGCACAAGAGCCATGAATTTAACTTTAAATATCTGGAGACAGAAAAACAACGTCGACAAAGGCGGTTTTAGAGAATATAAAGTTTCCGATATTTCCAAAGACATGTCTTTTTTGGAAATGTTGGACGTACTGAACGAACAATTAGCAGAAAAAGGAGAAGACCCTGTGCATTTTGACCATGATTGCCGTGAGGGTATTTGCGGAATGTGCTCCCTATATATCAATGGGAAGCCACATGGGCCTTTGCAGACAACTACTTGTCAGTTGCATATGAGGTCTTTCAAAGATGGAGAAACTATCACCATTGAGCCTTGGAGGGCAAAGGCATTCCCTGTGATGAAAGACTTGGTCGTGGATAGGTCAGCTTTTGACCGCATCATCCAAGCAGGTGGTTATGTGTCTGTCAATACAGGCGGTGTACCGGATGCCAATGAGATTCCAATCCCTAAAAGAATCGCGGACGAAGCATTTGATGCTGCCACCTGTATCGGATGCGGCGCATGTGTAGCGGCCTGTAAAAATGCGTCTGCCATGCTGTTTACTTCTGCGAAAGTTTCCCAATTGGCAATGCTTCCTCAAGGGCAGGTAGAACGGAAAGAAAGGGCGGAAAAGATGATTGCTCAAATGGATGCAGAAGGTTTTGGTGCATGTACCAACACCGGTGCCTGCGAAGCAGAATGTCCAAAAGGCATCAGCATTACCAATATTGCCAGGATGAATAGGGAATATTTCTCCGCTGTAGTAAGCAGTGAGAATGTTTGATAGAACTAAAATCATATTAATAAGAGGCTATCTCAAAGAGGGATAGCCTCTTTTTTTTACTATTTTCTTTGGTTTTTGATTTTTTTTTTTTAATAAATTTATAGTGCTAGCAGGATTGATCAATTGTTTTATGGTACTTCTTTAGAAGTTAATTGTATTTAGTTGAGATATAACAAATTTTAAATTAATTGAAAGTGATCAAAAAAATTGTATTTTCATTATTTATGTCAGTAATATTATTTGTAGGGATTACTGAAGCGAATTGTCCCGTAACTGATTGTAATACTGACTGTGGTAATGGACGTTTGTGTTCAATTACTCAATATGAAAACGGAGTTCAATGTTCCTGGACTTTGTGTTATGGTAAAGGGGTACAGGGCTGCTTTTTTGCGACAGATTAAAATTAGAGTTTTAACTTTACAAATCGCAAAAGAGTATGAAAAAGTCAAGATTTACAGAATCCCAGATATTGAAGGTGCTCAAATCACAGGATGAAGGCAAAAAGGTGAGTGAAATCTGCCGTGAATTCGGCATATCTGAACCTACGTTCTATAACTGGAAGAGCAAATACGGAGGGATGACCCTCTCGGAGTTACACCGGGTAAAGGAGCTGGAAGAGGAAAATGCGAGGCTTAAAAGAATTGTGGCCGAGCAACAGCTCTCCATTGATGTTCTTAAGGAAGTCAATTCAAAAAAGTGGTGACGCCTTATCAAAAAGAGCAGTGCTTAATTCTTATTCAGGAGAAGTTTCCGGAGTTGAGCTATGCTAAGGCGTGTAAACTTTTCAATTGCTCCAGAACAAAGAAATATTATCAAAAGCGGATGCCTCAAAAAGACGCAGAAGTAAAATCGGCGATTGAAAGTGTGGTGGGCACAACTCGTTTGGGAAGGCGAAAAGTTATAGTTAAGGTCAGGAAAAAGCATCCCAAACTGGGTTCTTCAAAAATAAGGAGGGTTTATGAAAATGAAGGATTCTCACTTTATAAAAGGTTGAAAAGAAAACGGCTTAACAATCCCGCAAATCCCATTGAGCTACCGATGGCTGCGAATGTGGAATGGGCAATGGATTTTATGTCAGACTGTTTGGTAAACGGCAGTAAGATCAGAACCTTGAATTTAATAGACCAATTCAACCGGAAATGTTTAAAAATAGAAATCAGCAGAAATATGCCTTCAAGGAAGGTCATTGAAATAGTAGGGAAAGCAATCGATGAATATGGCAAACCTTTGGGTATACGAACCGACAATGGCCCAGAGTTTACTTCGGGATTGTTCCAGAATTGGTTGGAGGAAAATGAGATTGATTGGATTAAGATCCAAAAAGGCAAACCCCAGCAGAACGCAATTGTCGAGAGATTCAATAAAACCTACAGGGAGGATGTATTGGATTCCAACCTGTTTTTCACAGTAGCACAGGCGCAGGAAATCACAGATCGATGGGTTGAAGAATACAATAGCTATAGGCCTCATGAGGCTCTCAAATATCAAACGCCAAATGAATATGCCGCATAATCTGATCATCGATTTAACGAAAAAATGGGTTTTCTAAGGAATACAGCTCGGAAAATAGACAAAAAGAAAGACGCAATATATGCGCCTTACTTTCATTTTCGTCGGTTCGATCTATCCCTGGTGGGTTGCTCCCCAGCAGAGCCCACTTCCGTTTTAACCGAACAATGCAAATTTCTAAACAATCAACTATATTTACAAACTGTCAAAAAAGCCAGCCACTTACCGGCTTATTAGGAGTTTTATTGATTCTTAAAAATAAAATGAGTAGAAGAGTTAATAGAAGAAATAGCGGAATAACGGCATATTTAACATAATCTTTAAAAAAACCGAT
>NZ_SLAP01000240.1 GCF_007126775.1 Cecembia sp.
AGCCATACGTTTAAGTATGTGGAGTATGAGGTGTGACAGTATGTAGAAAAGGGTTGGATTCCCAGGTTATATCTTGCTAGAAATAAATTGTACGAAACTTTCTTATGATAGTCTGGATTCAAAAACCGGGAAATCACTTTTTAAAACCTTTGCCCACTTCCTCTCGCCAAAACTTCAAACTTTCTTGATCTGACCATTCTTTATCCGGATAGTTGGGGCTTAACAAAAGATTTGTTGTTCTCTTGACCAACATACCGTCTTTAACAAAGCTATCCCCTCTTTCCTTTAAATGGCTGATCATCCTCGATCTCCATAATTCAAGTCTTGGGGAATAGCCTTTATCAGAAATTAAGTTTGTTGTTTCCCCTGGATCCTTTTCAATGTCAAACAGCTGCTC
Source organism: Cecembia sp. (assembly GCF_007126775.1). Classification (GTDB taxonomy): domain Bacteria; phylum Bacteroidota; class Bacteroidia; order Cytophagales; family Cyclobacteriaceae; genus Cecembia. The sequence goes on from NZ_SLAP01000240.1 coordinate 398, forward strand.
TTCTCCTGTGGAAAAAAACCAAATATACTTTTCTTTACCATCTGTAAGCGCTGCCCAATAATTATCAAACATATAGGTGGAAGCATGTTCGAGGTCTATATATTTCCGCCATTCTTTGGTATTTGGATCTGCCAACAGCCCCAAAAGTGAACTCCCTTCCATGATATTGGGCTTAATGCCACCACCTGCTTCCAAAAAAGTAGGTAAAATATCCCTGATTTCAACTGGATAGGGGAGTTTCTCCAATGAGGTATCATAGTCAAATGATTTGGGTGGTTTTATCACCAAGGGTACTTTGGAGGAACCTTCGTATGCATAGGTTTTTCTCCAATGGTGATGATCGCCAAGCATATCTCCATGATCTGAAACAAACAGAATCAGGCTGTTGTCATACATGTTTTTTTCTTTCAAAGCCGCCATGATTTTCCCTATTTGCTCATCTATAAAAGTGACCAAAGCAAAGTAATGTCTTCGACTATGGAGAGCATGATCTACTCCAAAATCCCCAAAAGCTGCCTCCCGATCTTTTGGAAAGTTTCTGAATTTTTCTGACCATTCTCCTTCAAAAGGGGCTTTGATGGGAAGATTTTCGTATAGGTCCAGAAAACGCTGCGGCGGATCATAAGGGCTATGAGGCCTTGCAAAAGAAACTTTCAAAAACAAAGGATTTTCCAAATCGTAGTTTTCCAAAAACTCTACCGCCATCTCAGATTTCCAATGGTCAGGATGTAAATGTTCCTCTAATTGATAAACTTTTGCATGATGCTCATTCCATAAGATTCCTGTTTCATCCGGATCTTGACCGGGAGCGTTCAATTTAAACCAAGTTCGGTAGTCACTGATAAAGCCATCTGATTCTATTCTACCACTTTCATCTATCAAAGTGCCATGAAATCCATGCAAAGTCTTCTGGGGAGTCCAATGCATTTTGCCTATGCCATAGGTGTAATAACCCAAATCTCTGAGCATTGCGGGCATTTCATATGGATACTGCCGAGCAACTTTGGCATACCCAAGCATACCATGACCCCAAGGTGACATTCCTGTCAGCAATGCTGCCCTCGCCGGAGTACAACTTGGCGTGGAAGAATAGGCATTGGTAAAATATACTCCTTCCGCTGCCAATTGATTAAGGTTTGGGGTAATGATATTCGACCCATCAATATACCCCACTGCATCATAGCGCTGCTGGTCTGTTACAATCAAAATGATATGGGGCTTTTGGGCAAAGGAATTATAAAAAGCAAAGACAAATAGGAAAATTAAGGTAAAAATTTTATTTCGTAATGAGTGCTTTGAAAACATAAGAACTTAAGATTTTAAACTGAAAGACTGTAACTGAATTTTCAATTTTGACGATTACCCAATATAAATTGAAAAATCAAGATTACATAAAATTCATTTTTTTTAGTCCAAAAGTAAGCATATGAGTATTTTTATTCAAAGCACCCTGCTCTCCGAATACAGATCATAAGCAGCTACCAACAACTGATTTTCTGGGGATTGCCCATAGCGGGCAAATTCATGGATATCGCTCCGTTTTTCTGTATAAACTGGCATATACTTGGTATCAAGTTCATCCCAAATAACCAATAAATAAGCATAAGGAATCCTGCTTTCGCGCCCTTTTTCTAACCAGGCATCAAAAAGCGATTCATCTAAGGATTGGGGATAATCCGGTCCGTTAAACATCAGATTAAAATTTACATTTTTTCCAAAGATAGGATAGACTCTTCGCTGTTCAAAATCCAGCATTCTATCTTGGATTCGTATTAATTTTCTTAGGATTGTTCTTTAAATGAAACTATCAAGAGTGTTGGAATATAACTCCCATTTGGGCTATATCCATGGCCTAATTACCAGGTGGATTCCAATCTGCCGGTGGATCAACCGGTAATGGTGGTGGAAAAAATCCAATTCTAGGGTCTCGATTTTTCCCATCAGGATCCAAATACTCCCTGCAGTCGAAGGGGATGATAGTGGCCGGTGTTTGCACAAATTCCAATTTTGACTTTTGAATGTAGGTTCTCAGAAATCGCTCATCTGAAGCAAAAAAATAACCTAAAACCTGCTCACTGGGATCATCAATATTTATCATATTGCCTCTGATATTGGCAGGGGGAGGGTCAAAGACAGATCCTGAAAGATTAACCTGTTGGCTAATCAGCTTTAAAAACCGATGTGCTTCATCCGATATTGATAAATGCTGCACATCCAAGCGATAAGTATCTTTAAAACGAACGCCATTATCTACCACATAAGCAATCGCCCTTCTTTGGTAAAGTCCATTAAAATCAATATCTGAAACAGTATTGACGTTTAAAGGAAAGGGCATTTCCTTATGATAACAAATTTCACAGCAATCTTTTACACTCATATGCAGTTCAGGCTCAGCAACAAGCACAAAATCTGATTCCAAGGTTTTCCAGTAATAATTGTTTTTCACATCTGAAGGATCTTGAAAATGAGCCCTTATCTCTACTCCAATTTGATCATTCAAAATATCTTCTGTAGCTGATCTGACAGCATGGTAAGTCACAGAATCAACTTCAGGTACTGGGCTGACAATTTCAGGAAAAGATTGATATTTAGATCCATCTACCAGTTCAATATGCAGGGTATATGACCTGCCTACAATAGCAGAAAAGTCTGCAGAGGTCTGATAAAACCCTCTTAATCTATCAAAGTTATCAAGAGGTGGCTTTAAATTTAAAACTTCAACATTCCCCAGATTATCTCTCAAATACACTGTAGCGGTAATTATCCCAGGTCCTGGACCGGTAAACTCTGGGCCAAAAGGCATTGAATAAGATAACCTTATCTCATGTACTTTAGGAACGGTAGTTATAAAACCCTCTACATTTAAAATTCTATCTGTATTTAGGCTTTCTACTGAAAAAGGTGAGATACAGGTAGAAAAAATTACAAGGATTAGCAATGTGTACCAAAGGTTTTTCATAATTGATTCAAATCCATACACTAATTAATAATACTGTTTGATCTGGCTTTTTCCAAATTATTTTAAGTAAATATTTAGAATACATTGACTAAAATGTTGAATTTCTTATTAAGAATCAACTTAAAATAACGGGCACTAAGAATAATTATGGATAAGCAAAAATAGGACGCTATGATAT
>NZ_SLAP01000069.1 GCF_007126775.1 Cecembia sp.
ACTTTTTCGTTAGGTAAGAAAAAAAAAATGAAAAAATCAAAGAATATTTTAATTTTTCATTAATACCTTTCGCCCAACATGTCTATCCCTTACAAAGGAATATTTAGGAAATGACACTTTTAATAGAAAAATCAGACTTTTCTTGAATTAATCAATCAATATTTAACCAAGTTTTGATATAAAAAATAACCCAAAGCAATTGATGGATTAATCAAACATTCAATTACTTCTTAATTAGTCCTATGAATATTGAAGTCTCCTCCTAATCCTCCGCCCTAGCCAAATTATCGCTTCTGGTATTCACTTTTTCATTGACATAAAAACCAAGCTTTGTGCCTTTTTCAGCCCCGTATTCAATGGCAGGCATAAAATGTATTCCCCCATAGAGCCTGCTGATAGTAGCTTCAGCTGCTGCTTCCCTGAAAGAATTATATTCCCTTACAGGAAGCCCATAGGCAACTTCAGTAGAGTCCACAAAATGAAATGGTTCTCCCAACAAATGGGTCAAAGCCTCTGCCGCTGCATTGGATGCCACACTGTGCCCACTGGTATGTTCAGGGAAAGGAGGCGTCTGTAATACAGGCAACCAATCTTCATCAATATATTTATTGATATATGTTTCTGGTCTGATCAATACGCTTCTATACTTTTCATCCCAACAGGAGATAAAAGCATCGAACAAGGCAATGCTTGTATAAGCCAAAGTCTCAGCCATTCCTTTCCAATCTTGTCCTGCTGTTTTGGAGGCGATAGCAGCTATTCCCATCCAGTGTCCTCCAGGGGTAATCTTTTTCTCTGCAAACATCACATGTCCTTTGACATTCACCTTGTAAGGATTACAATCCCAGAAATAAGCAATATCACTCTGCTCCGGTGTCAAATTGTTTACTGTAAGAAACACTTCTTCCGCTTCTTTGAAAAACTGGCTGTCCGGTTCCGTAGAAAATACTGTAGGAGGTGGCGATTGGAATTGATCTGGACTTTCCATTAAAAAAGGACGGATCTTATTCCAATGGGGCTCTATACCCTCCATATATGCTGGTGGGGTTGGCTGCCAAGTATGCGGCTCACTGCTCACTGTATATTTTTCAAAAGACCTGCTCTCATGATAATTGTCTTTTTTGGAGTAGGCAATTACATGATCGGCTACCTGCTCTCCAAATGCTACTGATCTTTCAAATACCTTTTTTGGAACACCGGCAGACCTGATGGCTTTGAAGGCCTTCTCCCTATGGCCCTGTACCATATCTTCTGAAAATATCATGGCTGTACCCACTTTGTAATAGGCAGCTAATGCAGCCAATGGATAATAAACCTCCCCTTCAGTTTCGAAATCCACTTTCTCAAAACCGTTCAGCTGTCCCATTAAAGAGGTATAGGATGGGTCTGCTAATGCCGCTACTTCGAAGGCTGCAATAGCAGGATAAGCATAAATCCGGCTGGCCACCGGAGGGGAAAAAATATCATGGATGATGACATCTGTCAACTTCAATTGTGCAGCAATCAGGTACTCACCATCAATAATGACATCCTGGTAATTTTTATTTTCCTGGCATGCAAACCCGACGATCAACAGCAGCACCAAGCTTATATTTTTCATTTTACTCATATTCTCAAGCAATTACTCGACTTATTTCTTCAAATTTAATAAATCCCTTTCTATTAAAGAAAACGGGACCGAGGGCTGGGAGGTTATTTCACCCAAAACTATGAAAAATCCATAAATATCAAATTTCAAAAGCATTGAAAATCAATGATTTTTGACAGGTTTATAGGTTCTGTTTTATGGAATAATCCGGAAAACAACAGGAGAATCGTTGTTTCTAAGAGCAATCAGACTTGCTTCCCCATTAATGGTCAATTTTCTGACATACCGGTATTCCCCCCAATATTTGTTACCATCAATCCCAATTGGAACCTTAACAAAGCCCGATGGCGTCCATTTCAGCAAAACCAAGGGTTGCGCCATCTTTCTCCCTAAATCTGTCCTGAATCCAGAAAAATTACCCACGCATAGCACATAATTTTCACCCTTGGATGAAAAAGTTACAAAATCTCTAATGGGACTGAATTGCGCTTCTAAAGGTAGAACCAAAACTTTCTGTTCTCCCTTTGGAATAAAGTACGACTGAAAATCGACTACCTCTAAGATGCTGGCCGCATTGATTTGCTCCTTTTCCAAAAGGTCTTGAGGGGACTTCAATGCAGCATATTGTTCATAACTATCATGCTTGCGCTTCAGGTTTGGAATCTGACGGATCAGGTCATCCCTGCTGGCAAAGGGCACCAAATTCCCTTCCATATAATGAAAAATCAAAGGATCATCCTGTCCATTGCCATCAAAATCCCCATGATATAATTTGACTGGCTGGGATTTGCTGGCCTTTAGTTTACTGTTCAAGCCTAAATTCCCCACCAGCAAGCCATTCAGCCCATTATCCGTTTGCAGCTCCGATAAACCAGCATACCAGCCCGCAGGAGCCAATGGCTCAATTTCTGTAAACTTCCCTTTGGTATCCTGCTGATATACCCGCACAGGCATCCACTCCCCTGCCAATACCAACTCAGCTTTATCGTTCCCCGTCACATCGTACCAAAGCGCCTTTTGCACCATCCCTGGCCTAAAATTGTCTCCAAAAAAATCTTCCGTCATTTCCCTGAACCTGCCCTGACCATCATTCACCAATAGATAGGATCTCGGAATAGCGCCGTAATTACCGGTAACCACTGAAGCCCCTACAAAAATATCGACAAACCCATCTCCATTGATATCATGGAAGGCCAAAGTAGAGGTATTTTCTCCAATAGGAGGCAGTGAATTCATAGAAAACCTGAATTTACCTTGCCCATCGTTTAAAAAGACCCTGTCAAAGTTGAAAACTTCCCCAGAAGTATACTCATTGCCACCAGAACCTACATAAAGATCCAGATGTCCATTTCCGTTTAAGTCCACAAATTTGGCTACCACATCCTCTGCTGTTTTAAGCTGCTCAAAAACGGCATTTTTTTGAAGGGTAAAACCGCCATCTGCTTGTTGTAAATAAAGGGCCCCTCCCTGTCCTTTGGCACCTCCCAGATAAATGTCATCCAGTCCATCTCCATTCACATCTCCCACTGCCAGCGCTGGCCCTTCCATGGCATAACGCCTCGGCATTAAATATTCCCGTCTGAATTCATCAAAGTCTGTGTTTTCTTCATGCTTCCAACCCAATTCGAGTGAGGCCAGCTCTAAAATAGGCTTAGTTTCATTTTTTGGCAAAATGGCAGCCTCACCCTTTCCTTTGACCAAACGGTACTTTTTATTGACCTCTTTTGGACCAAAGCTTTCTATATTTCCAGCCCCCCAGTCCACATAAATTGCTTCAACAGCAGCTTCCTTTCCCAAACCAAAGGTCAGCAAGGTAGAAGTCCCAGATTGAAAGCCCCGGGAAGTACTCAGGGTTTGATGTAGCATTTTATCCCCGGATTTCACCCAAACTTGGGCCCCAATACCAAAAAGATTGGCCTTATCCCCTGCTAACTCAA
>NZ_SLAP01000011.1 GCF_007126775.1 Cecembia sp.
CCAAGGGTTCTTAACCCTTGGAGGGTATTAAACTACCTAAAAGTATATTTAAGTCCCAACCCAGCACGGAAGAAATTCCCTCTTTCGGTGGGGAAAATGGGACTGGCTTCCATTATAAAGCCGAAATTCTTGGCATTAAAAGGCTTAACCAATAAGCCTAAGGGCACGCCGAGGTAGAAACCATCTCTGTTTCCCTCTGTTCCTAAATGAAATCCACTGTAAAAATTGACCTCATCACTTTGGACAAAATTATACCCAAAGGTACCTTCTATACCAACTCTACTACCCGCAGAAACCCGGGCCTCACCAAACATCTTATTGTCAGGATCTGTACCGATTGACGCAAAGGTAGCCGAACTCAAGCGATAAATCCCAGCAGCAATCTGTGCATTGGCTTGATATAAAGTGGCAAAAAACAGTACGGATGAAATTACAAGTGATTTTTTCATAATGTTAAATAGTTGGTTGAGCCTTATCTAAGACAAAGACCAGACCAAATTCCGGAGAAAAATCCTCAGCTTGCCCCTTCAAAAAGATAAAAAACTGAATGTTAGACATTTCGTAAATAAAAAACCACCTTCCACTCAAACACCGAACTGCCGCAGGTGATGGTCCGTATGCTTCCATACCAATATTCCCCACTCCCTGTGATTAAGTGGTCCGAAAAAGGGGTGGAAGCCTTGGAGTTGGTGGCTGATGTTCCCAAAGGCTTGCAAGGTATCGATTAAGCCATGCTTTTCTTCCAGAAATTTCTCTTGGGAAACCTTCCCTTTCATATCAAAGCGTTTTGGGCCTTTGACCATCTTGGGAAATTCTTTTCTGAAATAAAAAAAATAGTACTTTCCAAGCAGCTGCTTGAAATTAGCCTTCTTCTCAGGTTTGGGAGATTTCAAAACTGCCACAGCCACCTCCCGTGCATGTGCCAACATTTCCTCTATACGCATACTTCCCCAATGTGCTTGGTTTCCCGCTTGAAGTTTCGCTACACGGTCAAGTAACTCTTGGCGATGGTCTGGATCGAGGATGGATTTTTTCATTTGAAAGGGTAGTTTGGGGATAGGTGATGATCACGATAAAGCTATCAATTTTTATCATATTTCTCTCCTATCCTTCTGAAATTGCAAAAATTATATAGATCCAGCGATTATAATCGCAAAATTTATGCTAAAACTGAGATTAAGTTTATTCAAAGACTTTTCAACAAGCTTTTGGAAGAATGCTTCAGCAGTTCGGGCGATGCAGAACCCAAAATAATAAATCTACCGGGTACACGATGTTCGTCCACCAATGATCGTATCAAAGGGAATAATTCTGGCTTATGTTGAATCTCATCCAGTATCACCGTATGGTCTGCGATAGAATTAAAGAATAGCTCAGGGTCATTGAGTTTGTTGATGTCTGATAGCTTCTCCAAATCCAAATAAACAGAAGGTCTTTGGTAAGCAAAGTTTTTTGCCAGGGTAGTTTTTCCTACCTGCCTTGGCCCAATAATTCCCGTTACCGGAAAATTGGATACCGAAAACTCAAATTCTGTATGGATAAATCGCTCTAACATCCCTGCAATTTTAAAATTGCAGGGATAAATTATAAGTTTTTATCGAATTCATTGGAAGCTAAAATATCCCGGGTTTATGGTGATTCTAATTTTTAACCAATTTTAAAAATATCCCCAAGTCATTGGGTTGGATTAGTTTCAAGACTTTCAATGAGTTCAATTAATTCATCTTTCAGAGAAGGATATTTCTTTAATAATTTTTTAACCTCTTTCTCAAACTCAGGAATAGCTTTAACTTCAAAAATCATAATCCACGAAGTAAATCTTTGGCATTTTTAGCTTTAAGTTTTCCCGATTTCACTTTTATTGGAAAGGAAGACTCCCACACAATTCCCGAGAATTTATCTCCAATCCTGTAAAATCTCTTAACTTTGTGGCCGCATTCTAGTGCTATATTGCACTACGTATGTCTGCATCAAGGGATTTACCAATCCTTTGAAGCTTCATATTGTAATAAAATTGGGGGAAATCCCCCATCAAGCTATAGAAGACTGTGAAAAAATATCAGGAGTTTAAGCATGTAGATTATCCACAGATAGGAGAAAGTGTCCTCCAATACTGGAAAGAAAACGACATTTTCAAGAAGTCTGTCACTCAACGACAAGGCGCTGAAACCTTCACTTTTTTTGAAGGACCACCTTCTGCTAATGGTACCCCCGGCATTCACCATGTGATGGCCCGTACTTTGAAGGATATTTTTTGTCGATACAAAACCTTGAAAGGCTTCCAAGTAAAGCGTAAAGGTGGATGGGATACGCATGGTTTGCCAGTAGAATTGCAGGTAGAAAAGGAATTGGGTATTACCAAAGAAGATATCGGAAAGAAAATCACCGTAGAGGAATACAACCGCAAATGCCGTGAAACAGTCATGCGTTTCAAAAATGAGTGGGATGACCTGACCGAAAAAATCGGCTATTGGGTGGACTTGGATGATCCGTACATCACTTTTGATGCAAATTATATTGAATCTCTATGGTACCTCTTGCAGCAATTGTATAAAAAAGACTTGTTGTACAAAGGCTACACCATTCAGCCCTATTCCCCTGCTGCAGGTACAGGGCTGAGTTCGCACGAACTCAATCAGCCGGGTTGCTACCGGGATGTGAAGGATACCTCCATCACGGCACAGTTTAAACTCAAAAATCAAGAAAACACCTATATCCTCGCTTGGACTACTACTCCTTGGACCTTACCGTCCAACTCAGCCCTTGCAGTAGGAGAAAATTTGGATTATGTAAAGGTCAAGACCTTCAACCCCTATACCTTCGAGCCGATGTTTGCGATTTTGGCAAAAGCCAGAATGAGCGCGTTTTTCAATCCGAAAGCAGCGGTTTTGGCTTTGGAAGAGTTCAAGGCAGGAGACAAACTCATTCCTTACCAGATAGTCGAAGAGTTTAAAGGAAAAACCATGCTGGGCTGGGAATACGAGCAACTCTTCCCTATCCCTGCTTTGGCCCTGCCACATCCTGCCTTTACGGTAGTAGCGGGTGATTATGTGACTACGGAAGATGGTACGGGTATCGTTCACTTGGCCAAAGCTTTTGGTGCAGATGACTTCAGGACCTTGGTCCAAAACAACATCGCCGGTATATTTGTAAAAGACGATCAGGAGAATGATATCCCTGTGGTGGATAAGCAGGGAAAATTCCTATCTGTGGTAGGAGATTATCTGGCTGCCAAAATGAAGGAACATGCAATCACGGCCCATAAGGAGTTTGGTCCGGATGATTTCTTCGTTAAAAATTACACCAATGATGATGAAAATGCAGCGGATTTTAAAAATACTGACATCATCATCTCCATTATCCTGAAAAACGAAAACAGAGCCTTTAAGGTCGAAAAATACGAGCACAGCTATCCGCATTGTTGGAGAACTGACAAACCCATTCTTTACTATCCTTTGGAAAGCTGGTTTATCAAAACCACCGCATACAAGGATAAGCTTGTAGCCTTGAACAAAACGATTAACTGGAAACCTGAAGCTACCGGTACAGGTCGTTTTGGTAATTGGTTGGAAAATCTGGTAGATTGGAACCTAAGCCGCTCCAGATTCTGGGGAACTCCCCTACCGATCTGGAGGACAGAAGATGGTTCGGAGGAAAAATGCATTGGCTCAGTAGCTGAATTGCAGGAAGAAATTGAAGAAGCCATTACCAAAGGATTTATGAGCCAATCTCCGTGGGAAGGCAAGGAAATGGATCTTCACAGACCTTATGTGGATGATGTAGTGCTTGTTTCCTCCAAAGGAGAACAGATGTTCCGTGAGCCGGATCTTATCGACGTATGGTTCGACTCCGGGGCCATGCCTTATGCCCAGTGGCATTATCCATTTGAGAACGAAGACATCTTCAAAGCCAACTATCCGGCAGACTACATCGCTGAGGGAGTGGACCAGACCCGGGGTTGGTTTTTTACCCTGCATGCCATTGCTGGGATGCTCTTCGATTCCGTGGCTTTCAAAAACGTGATCGCCAACGGTCTTGTACTGGATAAAAACGGCAACAAAATGTCCAAGCGCTTGGGCAATGCCATCGATCCATTCAAGACCTTGAAGGAATATGGCCCTGATGCCCTCAGGTGGTACATGCTGAGCAATGCCAACCCCTGGGACAACCTGAAATTCAACCTCGACGGGGTGGCTGAAGTGCAGAGAAGGTTTTTCGGTACACTTCAAAATACCTACAACTTCTTCTCCCTTTACGCCAATCTGGATGAATTTGTCTATGATAAGGAAAAGTCAGTTCCTGTAGCGCAAAGAGCAGAACTGGATCAATGGATCATTTCCAAGTTACAATCCCTGATAGCCGAGGTGGAAGGGGCAATGGATAATTATGATGCCACCAAAGCAACCCGTGCGATCATGAATTTTACAGTGGATCAGTTGTCCAACTGGTACGTAAGATTGGCGAGGAAGCGGTTCTGGAGGGGAGAAATGAATGCGGATAAGCAGGCTGCCTATGAAACTTTATATGAATGCCTGCTCAGTCTGACCCAATTGATGTCATCTTTTGCGCCTTTCTATGCGGAATGGTTGTATAGAAACCTCACCGCAGCTATGCCAAACGCCCAAGAATCTGTTCACTTGACTGATTGGGTTCCTGCTGATCAAACCCTGATCAATGAGGATCTTGAAGAAAGCATGGACCTGGCACAGCGGACATCTTCCTTGGTGCATTCCTTAAGAAAAAATCCAAAAATCGGGATCAAGGTACGTCAACCTTTACAGCGCATTATGATTCCTGTTTTGAATGAAAAAAGCAGGAAACAACTGCAACATGTAGAGGAGCTGATCAAATCTGAAGTAAACATCAAGGAAGTAGAATACATTGATGATACCTCCGGTATTTTGGTCAAGGATGTGAAACCCAATCTTCCTGTCTTAGGTAAAAAACTGGGGCCCAAAATGCGCTTTGTGGTAGCCGCCATAAAGAACTGGGGGCAAGAGGAAATTGCCGAGATTGAAAAAAACAGAAAAATTTCAATCCAGGTAGAAGGGGAATTCATGGAAATTTTGCTGGAAGAAGTATTGATCAGCTCTCAGGATATACCAGGTTGGTCAGTTGCCTCTGATCAAGGATTGACCGTAGCTTTGGACATTACCCTTACAGAGGAATTGAAACAGGAAGGTGTTGCCAGAGACTTGGTCAACCGAATTCAGAACCTCAGAAAAGACATGGGCTTGGAAGTACAGGATAAAATCCATATCAAAGTGTCAAAACATGATGCCTTGGTGGATGCCGCATTGATAAATTTTGCAGGCTATATTCAAACCGAAACCCAGGCTTTATCGTTAGAGCAAAACGGTGCCTTGGAAGGCGCCACCCTGCTTGATATGGACGATTTTGAACTGAAAGTAAAAATTGAAAAGGCTTAGAAATTAAAAAATACAGTCAATAAGGAAGAATTGTTTTAAAAATTCCTTAAATCTGTGACTTTGAAAGCATATTCATGAAATATTTGAAATACTTTGGGATTGCCTTCTTGGTGATCGTTTTGGACCAAGCGGTAAAAATGTTGGTCCATTATCAGATGGATTTTGGTACTCCCGGTCAGATTAAGGTGTTTGGGGACTGGTTCAAGCTGCACTATACTACCAATCCGGGCATGGCATTCGGCATGCAATTGGGTACGGAGTATGGCAAATTCATTTTAACTACCTTCCGTTTGGTGGCCATGTTTGGTATAGGTTACTATTTGTACCATATCATCAAGCATAAAATGCATGTAGGGTATATCATTTGCATTTCTATGATACTTGGAGGTGCTATTGGTAACCTGATAGACAGTATATTTTATGGTGTTTGGTTAAACAATGCGCCTTACAATGCTCCTAGTCCTTGGTTCCATGGACAGGTTATAGATATGTTTTATATCGATATCTGGGAAGGATATTTGCCTGACTGGATTCCTCTCTGGGGAGGCAGCTACACTGCCTTATGGCCCATTTTCAATGTAGCCGATGCCTCAATTTTCGTTGGGGTAGCCATTATTTTGATATTTCAGGGAAGATTTTTTGATGAAAAGTTAACTACTTCAAAAACTGAGGAAGTAGATGAGATACAAAAACAGTTTATTGAAGGGGGCGAGAAACCTTCTTCAAGTAATTCTTAAAAAAGGCCGATTGGTCTTTTTTTATTTTTCATTCCTATATGAATACGGGTAGTCCAAAACGTTTGGAAGAGGAAATAGAAAACAATAGGCTTTATCTCTATGGAACTGAGGGTCGTCATAGAATGACTTTTGTCGCCTTGGAATATTAGAGCATTTCCCCACAATATTTACAATAGTTTGCATTATGATCCAAATGCCTTGCTTTACAGGTTTTGCAGGATTTATCCTGTTGTCCTGGAAAAGAAATGGACTTGGCAGCAGTCAATTCAGAAGTGACAATTCCGGTGGGTACGGCAATGATGGCATAACCGAGCAACATGATCACAGAGGAAATAAATTTTCCATAGGGAGTCAATGGGGTAATATCCCCGTATCCTACAGTTGTCAATGTCACAATAGCCCAATACATAGATATTCCTATACTGGTAAATCCATTCTCAGGCCCTTCAATGATAAACATTAAGGTTCCGGCAATCAATACAACCGTCACCACCGTACCCAAAAATAACTGAATCTTGGTTTTGCTGTTGTGCATAGCAGTCTTCAAAGTTTCTGCCTCTCTTAAATACTTGCCCAGTTTTAATATCCTGACCACCCGAAGCAACCTCAATGCCCTTACCACGACTAAAAATTGGGTGCCCGCAAAAAATAGACTCAAAAATGTCGGTATAATGGCCAATAAATCCACCAAACCATAGAAGCTGAATATGTACCCCCATTTCCTTTCACTAAGCCAAATCCTCATAATATACTCTATAGTGAATAATCCCGTAAATATCCATTCCAATACCAAAAACTCACGCTGGTACCTATTGTAGAGACTAGGTTCAGAATCCAATATTACAACTAAAAGACTTCCCAGAATTAGTCCTAAAATCAGCAAGTCAAAATTCTTCGATGCTTTATCATCATGCTCAAAGACTATATAGGCGAGGCGGGACTTTGAAATGAATGGGGCCATTGTAATTCAAGAAAAAGGTGAAGAGTGAATTTAATAAAAATGTTTGATAGAACGACCATGAATAATGAAGAGACCTGACAGGTTTTAGAAAACCTGTCAGGTATGACGCTAAATCACGGGGTCAAAAAAATCTAATTTGGCAGCATTACTAATACTCCTAGCTTGATCGCATGTATGTTCAGCAAAAAAAACCTACTCATCCCCCTCTTCATCAATCCAGGCATTCCAAAGTAAATCCAGATTGTTATTGATTTCTTCTACTTCTACATTTTCGAAATCGATTTTTTCCTTTCCCTTAAGGCAGTTATTTTAGGCCGCTCTTTTTTGTCCCCAAACTGAAACAGATGGCAATCTTTCTAAACAATGAAAATGTTTTTACTTTTCATAATTCTCTTCCACTTAAACTTCCATTTTGCTCTTGAATAGGCAGGAATAGACCTCAAAGACTGAAAAATCACCAAGACCAACATTCCAATGGTCACTGGAAAAACAGTCTCAAACCCCCAACCTGCATCTAGAATAATCCCAAACAAAGCAGGGCCTACAGCAGAACTCAACACCATCATACTGGTGAATAGAGATCTGACTGTTCCTATATATTTTTGCCCAAAAAACTCTACCTGTAAAGCGGCCACTGTAGCACTTCCAAAACCCGTAGATAAGCCCATCAGGATCATGTAGGGGTAGATAGTCCAAGAAGGACTGACTAGCCAAATGAATAATAGTGCTATCAAATAAGGAAAAAGATAAAAAGGGAAAAATGTCCTCGCGCTGTATTTGTCTATAAGAGGGCCTGCTGTTAGGATACTGAAAGCTGAGGCAATGGCATAGGCAGTTAGGCCTACCGCAATAATGGAGGTATTCCAACCCTTGAATTCCACAATAGGAAATTGATAAAAAAACAATCCTGTAATGGCAAAAGGAATGAAAAATACATTCGGTGCCAATAACCAAAACTCTTTTGAACGCATGATGTCCCTCTGTCTGATCTTTTGTTGCGATTGTTCCTTTGAATTTTGGGTATCTTCTCCTCCTTGCTCCGGAATCAAATGCTTGTCTCTTATTACAAATAGCGTAAACAGAGTCACTACTACCGCCACTAAGAACGCATTCAACCATAAAGATTGCCTCCATCCAATCTGCGTGATAACCAGCAAGATGATTGCCGGTAAAATAGCCTGCCCCATAGGATGGCCAAGCGAGGCCAAAGAAATCGCTTTACCCCGGTTGACAGAAAAATACCTGGACATGGAGGTTATAGAAATATGAGAATAAAGCCCCTGACCCGCTAATCGCATACCTAAAAAGGCGATAGGTACATACCACCATGCCTGGGAAATACTGAAAAACAATAGGGAAATAATAAAAAGAAAAGTAGTGGTCAAAGTAAACTTACGTAAGGGAACCGTATCAATCAACTTTCCCACCTTTGGCAAAATGGCCGCGCTTACAATAGTAGCCACACCATAGAAAGTACTGATCAGTCCATTGGATAATGAAAACTCCTCCTTAATAAAGGGGACATACAAGGCCAGCAAAAAGGTCTGCCCAAAACTGGACAGCGCCGTCATCATGATACCAAAAGTTACCATGACAGAATTTTTCTTAATAAATTGTAGATAATTCAAGGCGTACTAAAGGTCATATCAAAGAGCCTGCAAGTTAATCAATTGCTCGCTAAGCACCTTGGGTTATGTACCTTTACCCCTAATAATAATAAAATGGATCATCTGAGTACCTTGTAGGGCCCAATCTTTCTTCACTTGATTTAAAACCTCCAAATCTATAAGTTACCAATCCTATATTCCATATTGACCATACGGGTTTTCACGAAGTGCAAATAATAAACTACCTTATATAATTCTAAAACAATCGATTACGGATCGGTTTTTGGGAATTTTTTAGATTGAATTTTAAAAAAAATAAAATAAAATTCCGCCTTTGTAGACAAAATGAGTAGCTTTGTAGCTTGTTACCAGCCGATTATACATCAATGACTATCACTCCACCTTAATTAATTATTTTTTTGAATAGAAAGCAGTACAGGTTTTCAGCGCTATCAATTTACTTTTTCATTAAAAAATTCTATTACACTTAACTTATTGCAGCATTATGACACAGATGTTTTACCGCCTGTTCAAACCCACTCAGGCAAATCTGAAAGACGAAGTATTGTCAGGCTTGACTGTGGCCTTGGCTTTGGTGCCGGAAGCAGTTGCTTTTTCTTTAATTGCCGGAGTAAGTCCTTTGGTCGGTTTATACACGGCATTTATTATCGGTTTGATTACATCCATTTTAGGCGGTAGACCAGGAATGATTTCCGGTGCTACTGGTGCTATCGCAGTGGTAGTGGTTGCCTTAGTTGTATCTCATGGGGTGGAATACCTTTTTGCCGCCGTCGTTTTAATGGGCCTGATCCAAATTGCAGTAGGGCTTTTAAAATTAGGTAAGTTGATACGCCTTGTTCCGCATCCGGTGATGTTCGGATTTGTAAATGGTCTGGCTATAGTCATTGGAATGGCCCAATTTGAGCAATTCAAATTTACCACAGCGGCAGGCACAGTGGAGTGGATGACTGGAAATCCTTTGTATGTGATGATTGGCTTAGTGGCTTTGACCATGGTCATCATCAAGTTTCTACCCAAAGTGACTACAGCAGTTCCTTCTGCATTGGTTGCTATCCTTACCATCTCTTTGGTTGTAATTTTTGGAGGAATTGATACCCGAACAGTAGGTGATTTGGCTTCCATAAGCGGTGGATTACCCGAATTTCATCTTCCTCTCGTACCAATAAATTGGGAAACCTTTATGATTATCCTTCCTTATTCCGCCATCATGGCTGGGGTTGGTCTGATTGAGAGTTTGCTAACCCTGACCTTAATCGATGAAATCACCGAAACTAGAGGGCATGGAAATAAGGAGTGTGTAGCACAGGGTGTCGCTAACGTGACCACCGGATTCTTTGGGGGAATGGGAGGATGCGCTATGATCGGACAATCTTTGATTAATGTAAATGCTGGAGGGCGTAACCGAATTTCAGGGATTGTAGCATCCGTAGGTTTATTAATTTTTATTCTATTTCTTTCAAGCTACATTGAAATGATCCCTATGGCTGCATTGGTCGGCTTGATGTTCATGGTGGCTATCGGAACTTTTGAATGGGCTTCTTTGAAAGTATTCAGAAAAGTACCTTTTCATGATGTCTTGGTGATGGTAATTGTAACGCTTGTGACTGTGTTCCTACATAATTTGGCTTTAGCTGTATTGATTGGTGTGATTATTTCAGCCTTGGTATTTGCCTGGCAAAATGCAAAAATGATCCGGACTAGGAAAAGAGTGGACGAAAATGGCGTCAAGCATTATGAGGTTTTTGGACCCTTATTTTTTGCTTCAGCGATGACTTTTGGACAAAAATTTGACCCCATCAATGACCCTGAGGAAATAGTCATTGACTTTGCTGAAAGCAGAATTGTGGATCACTCCGGAATTGATGCCATCCATAAGGTAACCGAGCGCTACCATAAAATGGGGAAAACCGTTTATATCCGACACTTGGATAGCTCTAGCCGTGTTTTATTGGCCAAGGCCGAAAAAATCATCAATGTAAACTATACGGATGATGATCCTTCTTTTAAGATTGTATTGGAACAAGAAAAAGCAATGGCTTAATTGAAAAACTTTATAACGCCTTTTAAAAAGGTCTTGAGCAATTCCTCAAGCACTTTTTTATGGAAAAATGATTCGCTATTGCCTGAAAGATAGTGGGTTTTTAATGTTTCAAAGGTTCGTAGATTTGCAATGATGCTTTTATAAATCCATCGATTATTCTAATAAATCGATGCCTTCAAAAAAATTTCTCTGCTTTTTTTAACCAAAAAATAATTTTATCTAAAAATTTACCACCTATTTTTTTATTCAATTTTTATATGGTTATTGGCCCAAAAAACTAAAGACCTCATTTATGAAAAAAATCTTTTGTTTCATTGCTACGATCACCATGATTTCAACATCATCTATTGCCCAAATTGAAAAGGGTGGTCAATTATTTGGCATTCAATCTGTATTCGTCAAAAGCTATCCCCAGAATGAAGGCGCTTATAAAACGAGCTCTTACGATGCTGACCTTTCAGTCTTCCACTTATTTATGGTAAGCAATAGGATAGGCTTGGGTTATTTTACCAATTTAAATTTTTCAGGTTATAAATCAGAAAACAAAGATTCTTGGGGTATGGATTTGAATTATAAAAACAGGAGTCTTACCGGACACATTGGCCCAATGGCAAGGTATATGATTCCTATTTCACAGAATACCTACATCTTCCCTCAATTTCTGACCGGTTTTGGCAGAAACTGGACGACATACCGCAGCAACGTACACGGTTCAATTTATAATTCTAAATCAAACAGCAGCACTTCCCTAACAGAGTTTCAGTTTGGAATGGCTAATTTTTTGAATCAATGTGTGGCCTTAGAGACCAAAATAGGATACGGCTGGGCCAGAATCAATCAAAATGAGCAAAAAACAAAACTCAATGCATTAGGTGCTAGCTTTGGTGCAGTCTTGTATTTCAATCGAAAAACAAAAATTTAGATTAAGGCCCGTAAGAAGCATACGGGTTAATCCGGATTATTTTGGAAAAAGTTATCTTTGAATGTTTAATGATCAAAGTTTATCCAATAAATGATTGTAGAAAAAAACAAAGTTATTGCACTGTCTTATGAACTGCATGTCGATGATGGTGAAACTGGAAAAACCTTTTTTGAAAGTGTTTCCAAAGAAAAACCCTTTTACTTCCTATTCGGAACAGGAAACATTTTGCCAAAATTGGAGGAAGCCATTGAAGGAAAAAGTGCAGGAGAAGGTTTTGAGGTATTTATTGATTATGAAAATGCCTATGGGGATTACGATGAAAGCAAACGTGTAATCGTACCCAAGTCCAACTTCAAAGAAGATGGCAAGAAGCAAAAGGACCTCTTGAAGGTAGGAAAGGTAATCCCCATGCAGGATGACCAAGGTAACCAATTGCGGGGTGAAATTCTCAAAATTGACTATAAAGGTGTACATATGGATTTCAATTCCCCTTTAGCAGGACTTGACCTTTATTTCAAAGGAGAAATTGTCTTTATTAGGGAGGCTGATCCGGAAGAAATCGACCATGGCCATGTTCATGGGCCAGGAGGGCATCAGCATTAAAGCAATAATGAAGAATGTTGAATTAAGAATGGAATGATGAAGAAAATCAGAACAGCATTGGTAGGTTACGGATCGGTCGGCGAAAAAATGCATGGGCCATTAATTTCAGTTTGTGAAGACCTCGAATTGGTGGCTGTAGTTGAGAGAAACCAGGAAAGGTCTATAGAAAAATATCCCCAAGTGACAGTTTTCAAGAGTCTGGAAGCCTTACTGGAAGCCGATGCTGCTGATTTGATCGTCATTGTTACCCCAAATGAATTCCATTTCCCTTATGCCAAGATGGCTTTAGAGGCAGGCAAACACGTAGTAGTAGACAAGCCAGTCACAGTACATTCTCAAGATGCAAGGATATTGCATCAGATTGCCGAAGAAAAAGGTTTGGTCTTGTCAGTTTTCCAAAACCGGCGCTGGGATGGAGATATCCAAACCATAGAAAAGTTACTCCATGAGGGTACCTTGGGAAGAATTGTCCATTTTGAATCCCACTTTGATCGGTTTAGGCCACAGTTAGCGGATAATTGGCGTGAAAAAGATGTCCCAGGGAATGGGATTACTTTTGATTTAGGGACCCATTTGATCGATCAAACAATAATGTTGTTTGGCAAGCCCAAATGGGTATATGCAGAAATCCTCAAGCAACGTAAGGGGGCAGTGGCTGACGATTTTTTCGATATTACCCTGATGTATGAAGGCATGAAAGCCAGATTAACTGCCTCTGTGATGGTGAATGCACCTCTACCAAAATTTTTGGTTTTAGGAGAAAGGGGCAGTTATGTAAAATATGGGTTGGATGTACAAGAAAAGGCTTTTAAGTCAGGGCAGATCCCAGGAGGAGCAAACTGGGGTTTGGAGGATGCCGATTCTTGGGGCAGCCTTCATTTGGAAAACGGGATTGTCTCTTACCCTACAGAAAGAGGAGATTACAGGCATTTCTATCAAAATTTAGCAGACACCATTCTGGGACAAGGGAGTCTTAAAGTAAAAATGGAACAAGCTATTTTGGTATTGGAAATCATTGAATCAGCTTTCTTGAGTAACAAGGAAGGCAGGAGGATTAACCTTTAAATGCTTTCATGTTCCGGGAAGGGATATTCCTTTGACCCTTCTGTATAATGAAAGGGCATATTTATCTGTCATCCCAGAAATGAAATCTACCAAGGCCCGCATCAAAGGATAAGGATTTACCTGTTCTCCCCAGCCTTCCATTGGAAAATCCTCTGGTAACAATCTCAAGATACTTTTGTCTTTCCCAGAAAAAAGCTCAGTCTGGTAATACTTATGGTAGATCGCCCGTGAAAATACCTCCAAAAGTCCCTCCAAGACCTGAAACCCTGCTGCTTCCTTCTCTAATACAGCAGTAGAACGATAGATTTTACTTACCGAAAGACCTGATATTTCCTTAAGCGCATTTGCTGAAGGAATAATATCAGTAAGTGCCCTGTCAAATGTACCCGATAGCATACCTTCCTCATTTTCTTTAAATGCTTGAACACATTCCTCTATCAATTGGCCGATAGCCATAGCTCTAAGTATAGCCAGCTTTTCGGTCTTGGCATTATACTTTTCCAGCTTATCCGCTCGAAATTTTTCGCCCAAAATTTTACTGAAAAGCAAGATCGCATTTTCCAAACTGACAAGCCCAAGGGTACAGCCATCTTCAAGATCGATGATGCTGTAGCAGATATCATCCGCAGCCTCCACCAAAAAGGCCAACGGATGTCTTAACCAGCAATCAGAATTGATTTTGGATAAGCCAAGCACATCCGTTAATCTCTGGAAATCCACCAGTTGATCTGAATAAAAACCGAATTTTTTTTGACTCTTTCTTGCTTTATCTTGATCATAAATAAAGGAAGGGCGAGGATATTTGGTGAAAGCAGCCAATGTGACATAAGATAGCTGTAGCCCATTATTCTTAGAAACCAACATCCTGAACCCCTGTGCATTTCCCTCAAAATTACTCAGGTCCTCCCACTCAAGCGGACTTACGTGTGGCTGCCAAACATAGCCATAAGGATGGTATTTGAAAAAGTCCGAAATTGCTTCCTCTCCTGCATGTCCAAATGGTGGATTGCCTATATCATGGGTAAGTGCTGCAGCGGCTACTATGGCCCCAAGGTCGGATGAGGTAACTTCGGTTTCTGACAGTTCAGGATATTTTTCCAACAAAAATTCTCCTGATGCTTTGCCCAGTGACCTGCCTACACTGGAAACTTCAAGGCTATGGGTTAATCTGGTATGTACAAAATGATGTTCAGGCAATGGAAATACTTGGGTCTTATCCTGAAGATTCCTGAAAGGAGAAGAAAAGATAATCCTATCATAGTCCCTCTCAAAAACAGTTCGAACAGAACCTGTTGTTACTTTTTCTGCTCTATTATCTGGGTCAAATCTTCCCGAGGTCAGTAGCTTTTTCCATTTCATCATGGCCAAAAATACTAAAGCTACAAGTTTATTTTCCTATCATTGGTGAAAAAAGAAGGTGGAGTTAATTCTGGCACCAAGCTTGGGTAAGATTTCCCGAACCAACTTAATAAGCTATGAAATGTTTGATAAAGTCCTTTAGTCTGGCAGCCATCGCAGTCTTGTTATTTTCTTCCTGTGACCTGGAAAATAGAGAAGAAAGAATCAGTGATGGACATGCTAAGGTTAATGTTTTTTTAATCGATGCGCCAGCTTCCTATGATGAAGTTTGGATAGAGGTACTGGGGGTACAGATTCTAACCAAAGGAAATGATGAATCCAATGAAAGTGCCTGGATCAACCTTCCTTATAAAAAAGAGGAACAAAAAATCAATTTGCTCGCCTTGACGGGTGGAAATTCGGAGCACCTTGGAGGCGTAGAGGTCCCTGCGGGCGCTATTTCACAGATCAGGTTAATGCTTGGAGATGACAATTACATCATTCAAAATGGCGTAAGAAGTGATTTAAAGACACCCAGTGCCCAGCAAAGTGGCCTGAAGCTAAAGGTAGATAAGCCTTTAGATGCGGGTGTTTCTTACGATATAGTCATAGACTTTGATGCCTCAAAATCTATCGTTAAGGCGGGTAATTCAGGATTGTTTATCCTAAAACCTGTACTCCGTGTAGTTGCTGAAGAATTGGCCACCGTAGAAGGAACAGTACTTCCACTTGAGGCCGGTCCTGTTAGCGTCTCCGCTATTTTAGATCAGGATACAGTAGGCACATTTACAGATGATAATGGTCTATTTATCCTAAGAGGATTAAAAGGAGGGAATTACAATTTTTGGTTTGTACCAAACAGCGAAGATTTTGAAGGCTTATTGCTGGAAGAAATAAGCATTCCGGTAGGGGAGACGACCAAATTTGACCCTATTACTTTAGATGAAGCTTCTGAAGAGGAAGAAGAAGAAGGTTAAAATTTAAAATTAAGGGGCTGTCTCATAAATATGGACAGCCTCTTTTTTATTCTTTTGATTAATTATACCAATACCCTTACATTTGGGTGTGAAAAGAGCCAACTTATTCCTCTTAACCTTTTTTCTGTGTTTTTTATCCTGCTCAGACGAAGGAGAAAGAAACAATGCCCTGGTCAATGTTTTTATTATTGGCTCAGGAGGAGAATTCGATGATATTTTGCTGGAAATTCTTGGCGTTGAAATCAAAACATTAGGGAGTAGGGGTACAGACAATACGGAATCCATTTTTTTACCCAATATACAGGTCGACAAAAGGGTTAATATCGCTGCCTTGACAGCCAATGCCCAATTTTTGGTAGGAAGGGGTGAATTGTCTTTAAACTCGATCACAGAAATTACGCTAAGGCTTGGGGAAGACAATTTTGTGGTAGTGGGAAATCAACGATTCCCACTTCAAATTCCAAATGAAAACGTTGCTAACCCCAGCTTCCCAGTGAATTTCTCTTTATTTGGTGGTATTTCACATGATATTTTCCTAGATTTTGACCCTTTCCGATCCTTCCTTATTACCCCTGGATTGGAGCCTACAGTCGAACTGAGCGCCTACATCCGACCCTTTATGTCTCTGGAAAAGGGCAGGGCCAATGGCTCAATTAGCCCTTCTAATCAAAGGGTGGGCATCTTTACGTTTAATGAAAATGGTGAATGGGTAAGCAGTACCGGTTCCCAAGCCCCATCAGGAAATTTTTCCATACGGGGTCTAGAAGAAAACAAACTTCACCGGGTATTGATCTTACCCTTCAACGAGAGTTATCTTCCAGATACCTTGGACAGTGTCAGTGTAAACATCCGGGAAATCACCCAATTGGGGACAATCAACCTGAGACTCATAGAAGAATAATGGATCAGCAGGAAAAATTCATGCTTCGGGCTATAGAACTGGCAGAACTAGGCCGGCGAAAAGTAAGTCCCAACCCCATGGTAGGTTGTGTAATTGTACATGAGGATCTAATTATAGGGGAAGGTTATCATGAAATCTATGGTGGACCTCATGCCGAGCCTAATGCGATCCATATGGTCAAAGACCAGACATTGTTAAAGGAATCTACCGTTTATGTCAGCCTCGAACCTTGTGCCCATTGGGGCAAAACGCCTCCCTGTGCAAATTTATTGACAGAAAAAGGAGTCAAAAAAGTAGTCATTGGCGCAGTAGACAGCAACCCCTTGGTAGGTGGTAGAGGCATTCAGATTCTTAAGGATGCCGGAATTGAAGTGGAAACAGGCCTGCTTGAAGACAAGGTTCGCGAACAAAACATTCGTTTTTTCACCTTTATGGAAAAAAAGCGGCCCTATATTATCCTTAAATGGGCAGAGACCAAAGATGGCTTTATTGCACGGGAAAATTATGATTCCAAATGGATCAGCAATCCATATAGCAGGCAACTGGTCCATAAATGGAGAGCCGAAGAGGATGCCATTATGGTAGGGACGCTTACAGCACAGTACGACAATCCACAACTGAATGTAAGGAACTGGCAGGGTGAGCATCCCCTAAGGGTGGTAATTGACAGGAACCTGAGACTGAGCCCAGGACTCTATTTGTTTGATAAAAGTGAAGCCACCCTTTGTTATAATCAGATCAAAAACCAATTAGCACACAATTTGGAAAAAGTCAAGCTAAAAGTAGGCTTTGAATTGGAGGAGGTATTTGAAGACCTGTATCAAAGAAAAATCCAAAGCATCATTGTAGAAGGTGGTGCCAAAATTCTCAATAAATTGATCGAAAAGGAACTTTGGGATGAAGCCCGTGTTTTTACAGGTGATGTGAAATTTAAATCAGGAATTCCTGCCCCGCAAATAAAGGGGGCTTTAATTTCAGATACCATGATCATGGGAGACAAGCTCTCCATCTGGAAACCAAATAACCCATAAAATATGGCAGAATCTATTTACCTACCCAAAAATGCTTCCAAAACAGAAAAATACAAAGCTATCTTGCCTCAAATTGAAGCCTTAATCAGTTCAGAAACAGACCTTTATGCCAACCTAGCCAATGTCTCAGCAGTATTAAAAGAGGCTTTCAACTTTTTTTGGGTTGGTTTTTATTTGGTCAAAGAGGAAGAATTGGTATTGGGGCCTTTTCAGGGTCCATTGGCCTGCACAAGGATTACTTTTGGAAAAGGTGTTTGTGGAACAGCTTGGAAAGAAGAAAAAACCCAATTGGTGCCTGATGTAGAAGCTTTTCCAGGCCATATCGCATGTAGTTCTGCTTCAAAATCTGAAATTGTCATTCCAGGAATAATCGATGGGAAAGTGTGGTGTGTTCTTGATGTGGACAGCGATCAATTGGATGATTTTGACCAAAATGACAAAATTTTCCTCGAAAAGCTAATGAATATATTGTCTAAGCAAGGAAAATCATAAAATTGCCTTCAGTTGCCAAACGCGTATTTTAAGCGAATATGATTTTTCAGCAGGCCCAATTTTGACTTAAAAGTGATGCACAAATTTTTTCAAGTAATCCTTCCCTTGCTCAAAACCAAGACCTGTTTGGTTCCTTCAAAATTACTAGCTTCCAATACTATATTTTTCTCACTGTCAACTGCGCCAAGAAAAATCATTTCATGGGCCGCCAAAAGTTTTTTGACCTCTTCCACATCCTTTAACAACTCAGATGAAATATGTTTACCAACTTCCAACAAATTGAATTCAGAACCTTTCGAGAAAGCCAATTCTACAAAAATCTGTTCTAAGTTTTTCTGAAAAGCAAGTTGCGCGATGTATCTGGCAGAAAGTTTATGGGAAAGGACAGTATTACAACCCAATAAATTGGTATTAAGCAATTGTTCCGTTACCGGATCACCCAAAATAGTAATGATTTTTTTCAAAAATTGAGAATCTCCCTTATTTGCAGTTACAAGCAGCATAGTCAACCTAAACCCAAGCTCATTATCCAAATTGACTACGATGTTATCAAAATTTCCTACTTGGATCTTTTGCAATAGGTCTTCCGAAAAATAATCCGCCTTGGTTTCAAATACAAACTGCGACTCCTGAAGTACCTTCCTACTTTCCATATCAATAAAATCTTCTATGTTGTCCATTTTCCATGTGTCCCCGATAACACAGATTTTTTTACTGACTTCCTCATTTGGAGGAATAATATCCATCCTTTTCTCTAAAGTAATGGGAGTATTTATCCGTTGATATTTAATATGCTTGACACTGTCAGTCAAAAATATAAACCAACAACCTGGACTAAACGACTCACCGAATGGACAGAGATGAATCTGGAAATTCCCGAGCACATCGGCTTTGGAAAAACCTATCAAAGTCCCACCCTTAAAGCTAAAAAGGAGCTGTTCAAAAGTTAGTTGATCGAACTTACTTATTTCCCCTAGCTGTTTGGGATTGATAAAATGAATGGTCGAACCATCGGATGACAAAATCTCAAAAAACACCTTATAATAAACAGGATCGACTTTGGCCCTGGCAATGATACTCCCAATGACATCTCCGGGGGTAATTACTGCGAAAAGGTATCCGGACTTATAACCGGTCAGTTCCATTGCAATTCTTCGGGCATCTTGGTGACTGGAAAGTTCAATAGAACATTTGATTGGGATTCCTTTTTCCTGCTTGTCCTTTAAGTGATTCAAAAATGGAACATTATTGGTCAGGTTAGTCAGTATTTTAAGGTTGAAATTGTCTGATTCAAATGAATCATCAAAATCATCAGGACTTAAGAGGACCAAAGCCTTGGCAAGATGAATGGAAAGCCTATCAAAAGTCCGAATAGACATGACATCACCCTGCCGGATACAAATATCCAGATTATTCCAGCGACTTTGATCAAATTGTGCCCGGAACGTAAGCACTTTGGAAGGTTCATGAAAAAGTAAAACCACATCCTCCAATATCCCTTTTTCCCTGGCCATGATATTTATTTGGTCCAAGATCATCAGTAGTTTGATATTGTAATTTACAAAAAGGATATGGCCACTTTTTTTGTAGGGAAGAGAGCCGCTTTTAATGTTTTCGATCAACTTGATCAGCGCCGCAGATAGAACAGAAATTATAAAAGAGAAAAGGACAAGCCCTATAATTACCTGTGCCAGTCCTACGACAAACTGGACAGGACCCTTGGTATCTGCAAAATTGGCAGGGTCTGCAAAAATTTTATAGCTTCTGGGTAGCCCTCCTAAAAAAGGAGAGAGCGAAAATATTACTATGGCACTTGTAATAAAAATGGCAATTAACTGAATCCAAATTGGGGCCAAAGCAAACCTTTCCGAAGACATGAACCGTCTTATTTTACGGAAAAAAAATCTGGTTTTATCGATGAAAGACAATTTCGAGCTATTTTATTTTATTAAATATAGGAATACTAAAGTAAACTTTCGGTTTTCTAAAAAAAATATGGCACTACTAGGAAAAAAGCCCCATCCAATTTGTAAACCATACCCTTCATGTGCTTTTCTCAGGTAATAATAGGCGGTAACACTGCATTAAGGTTTGAAATTATGATCTCAAAATAAAAGCTGGAAAAGTCTGTTATGTTCTAGATGAGTACAATAAGGAATTGGAGAATATTGACCCCAAATCCAAGATGTATATGGAAACGCTAATTGAAAGCTTGAATATGTTGATTTTGAGCTAAAGCTAAAGCTATTTTGCTTTCTGAATGGTTCTGACGTACAAATCTTCCACCTTCTTCCTTGCCCATTCGGTTTTTCTTAAAAACTTGAGACTTGAATTGATGGAAGGATCATATTGAAAGCAACGGATTGGGATGCGGTTCCCCAATTCCTCCCAACCATAATAATCGGCCAGATATTCCAAAACATCTACCAAACGGACACCATGCAAAGGGTTATTGAGCTGCTTCATTTACTTAAGTATTCAATAATAAAAAAGAAATCATTTTACCTCCCATTTTTCAATATATGTTGGCTCAAAAGCAGTCAT
The DNA here is from genome assembly GCF_007126775.1 of Cecembia sp. Taxonomy (GTDB): domain Bacteria; phylum Bacteroidota; class Bacteroidia; order Cytophagales; family Cyclobacteriaceae; genus Cecembia. The sequence goes on from NZ_SLAP01000011.1 coordinate 20,670, forward strand.
TTTTTCAAGAATTTCAGTTGGGTTATCTTCTACAACAAGTAAATCCAGTTGGGCTTGGTGAAGGAATCCTTCACGTACAGCATGCTTTAAAAACTTTAAAAGACTGTCATAATACCCATTCACGTTATAAAGCGCCAGTGGTTTACGGATATAAGCCAATTGGTTAAGGGTCATAATCTCAAACAATTCTTCAAAGGTTCCAATCCCACCTGGCATAGCAATAAACCCATCTCCTCTTTCTGCCATCAACCATTTGCGGTCCCGCATGGTCTCTACCACGGTCAATTCAGTACAACCCTGATGTGCCACTTCGATGTCAACAAGTTTTTGGGGAATAATACCATACACATTTTTTCCTGCTTTCAGCATAGCATCGGCAAGCACCCCCATTAAACCTACATTTCCTGCACCATATACCAATGACATGTCTCTTTTAATCATTTCATTGGCAAGCGCCTGCGCTGCTTCTGTGTAAACTGGGTTTTTACCCTTATTGGAGCCGCAATAAACTGTGATTTTTTTCATTCTTAAATTTAAAAAAGTTTGACGATCAGCCCTAAAAAAAAAAGAGCTCATCCCAAGATTTTTAGACTTTCATGTCAAAACTTGAGAATAAACTCTACAATGGAAGCTTTATAGCAAAGACTAAACAGTCTTTTGATTCAGGGCGTCTACCAATTCTCTTTTCAATTTTCTTTCCCTATCCAAAGTGTTTTTTCTATGCTGATCAAACTCCTCTCTTGTTTCTTCCAAATCCTTTCTGGCTTTGGAAATCACCTTATGGCTTTGACTATATTGGAAAAGGAAAAATAGAAATGCTCCCAAAAGAATGGCCACTAAAGTCCACATAAAACTATTATAGGCAGCTTTATGAACAGGTAATCCAAGAAAAGTAAAACTATCACGTGCTTCTTCTGCACTGACTAATTGCTCTTCTAAAGCCGCCATTTGTTCCTTCAATCCAGCAATATCTGCCTGCCTCGACTTAAGATCCTGTTTTAATGTCACCAAGTCATCTTTAAACACATTCAGAGAGTCCGTCACATTTTGACGAATCTTCTCAAGATGCGCTTTCTTGACTACTTTATATTCCTGGTAATTGTTAGAAATACTGTTGAGGTAATCAAACTGACTGTTGATGGTACCACTGTTTAATGAACCGGTTTGTTCTTGTGCAAAGACAAAACCTGAAAAACAGAAAAATGTAAAAAGGGCGGTAAACAAGTTCTTTCTCATCGGTTATAGGTAAATTTGTACTTATCTTACTTAAAATATTTTGGAATCAGTTCTAATGCCGACTAGTAACAATAAATATGCCCAAATTGCCTGATTTAAGCAAAAAATTAATCAAAAAAGATGCCTTTTATATAGATTTTGTTTCACTGTAAAGCCAAAAATCTACTATTTTTTAGGATGAAAATACCTTATATATTAATAAATATATTTTAATTATAAATATATTTATATATACTACTTCTCATTTCAGGTATTTTTTTGATTTTAGAATTTAAAATTTTGTTTTTCGACCCAATTTACCTACTGATATTCCTTTAAAATTGAAGTTTACAAGGTTTTATTGAAGAATTTGTAAATTGTTAACACATTCCAAGCAAATTAAAGCACATGACAAATCCCTTATTCTTGGATTTAGCAGATTACTTCTTTATGGTATTTCATTCCGCATTGATTCTGTTCAATCTATTCGCATGGGTGTGGAAGCCTTTGAGGGTATGGCATCTTTGGACCATTTCTCTCACTTTTGCCTCCTGGGTAGTTCTGGGGATATGGTACGGGTGGGGCTACTGTCCGCTTACAGATTGGCATTGGGAGGTCCTTCGCCAAAAAGGGTTTGAAAATTTACCGAATTCCTACATAAGCTATTTACTTCAACGCATCCTGAAAATCCATATTTCAGCAAAAACTGTGGATACCCTGACCCTATCTTTGGCTTTATTGGCACTAGTATTGTCTATATGGGTAAATTTTGGTAAAAAAAACAAAGTCTGAGGGTATATCGAATATAGTTTTGCCAAATTTGTTTAAAAAAAGACTCCTATTTTTTACCATATCAATTCATTTTGAAAACCAAATACGAAAAGTTGTTATAAAATTTTCAATCCCAAGGTAGGATTCGGGAATTATTTTTCATTTTAATCAAAAAAGTTATTATAAATTATTTATTATGTAAATTTTAATCATTTTTATTGAAAATATTTTAACATATTAGATGTTTTATTAACTTTGATACATCAATAAAGACAAAAGGTCTTAAAACATTGTAGGATGTTGAAATTGGCAGACAAGCCCTCCTGTCTCGGGGGTGGAGATATTGGGATAAAGCGAACATGGAGCTCGTGTTCTTGCCTAACTACTCCGTGGAGGTTCGAGTCCTTCTCCTACAGCACCAAATAATACCGATCTGGCACACGGCCTGAAATCATTGAAAATTTTATCCTGTAGGATGTTGAAACTGGCAGACAAGCCCTCCTGTCTCGGGGGTGGGGATATCGGAATAAAGCGAACATGGAGCTCGTGTTCTTGCCTAACTGCCCCGTGGAGGTTCGAATCCTTCTCCTACAGCTGGTTATTTTGGGTTTATTGTTAATTGACTAAAGCTGTGAGAATGTATTTCACAGCTTTTTTATTTCAGAGCTCATTCGATTTAACACTTGCTGCTATCAATGCAGGCCTATATGCGGCGATAAAAGTAATAGCTATTACAGCCATACTGGTCCATAGAAAATCTGTCCAAACCATTTTTACCGGATAATTTTCAATAACTGAGGAAGCAATACCCAAGGAAACCATCCCAAAAGTATCCTGTGCCCATACCAGTAAAAAACCTAAAATAAGTCCTATTGCAGCTCCAGTAAAAGCGATTATTGCCCCTTGTTTGATATATATGCTTTTAATAAGGCCCTTCTTGGCCCCAATAGCCAGGAGAATTGCCGTATCCCTTCTCTTTTCGATAGCCATCATGGATAAGGAAAAGAAGATGTTGAAAGATGCTACCGCAAGGATAAAACTGAGTGTAATGAAAACAAATAGCTTTTCAATTTTAATGGTTCTAAGTAAACCGGCATGCTGTTCATCTGTGTCTTTCACACTGAATTCACCACCCAAATGATCCCGTAATTTTCTTTTTACCTTCTGAATGGAATGGTTTTCAGCTACTTTTATTTCAAGAGAAGTCCTTTTTTCCCCATAATTCAGGAGCTTGGAAACAAAATCTAAAGGAGCGATAATATAATTGTCATCAAACTCTTTATCCACACTGAAAAATGCCGAGGGCCGGAGAACATTGCTATTATACATTTGGGAAGGATCAATCGTTCCCGCAGATCTTGGCGCTTTTGGATAAAAGACTTGCAGCATTTCGAATTCATTATCCAAATCCATAGAAAGAAAAAATCCAACCCCTCTACCTACGATTGCTTTTGGCTGTAAATCAGTTCCAAGACTCAAGTCACCCCATACATACCCCCTTCCAAACCTTTCATGATCTAGATAATTTCCTGAAACACCCTTAAGTCTAGCCAAATGCTGAAAATCCCTGTATTTGAAAAGGGCATTGTCTTCAATCACCTCTGTTACGACTTCCACCCCTTCCAGCTCTTGAATAGACCGAAGCCAGGCTTCATCTACAGAAAAAGATTTACCCAAAGTTGCCTCCACTTTCAGTTCCGCATCAAAAGAGGCGTAAAGTGAGCGAACCAAATCTTCCAGTCCATTGAAAACAGACAAAACCACCACCAAAGCCATGGTTCCCACCGCTACTCCTATCATTGAAATCCTGGATAGGACGGTGATGAAATTCCGTTTCTTTTTACTCCGGAAATATCGGGATGCTATGAAAAAGGAAAGATTCAATGGAATTTTATATCAATCTTCATCTTGTTCGGGTGCTTCCGGAATTTCCAAATCAGAAATTACCTTATCCATATGCTGCGCATAGGAAGCAGAATCATCTATAAACAGGGCAATTTCTGGAATGATTCTCACACTCTTTCCAATCCTGTTGCCCAAATGCTTTCTCAACTCACTTTTTTTATCGTTGATTTTATCAAAAACAGGTTTGTCTTTCTCTAATAGAAAACTCAAATATATTCGGGCAAGTCCAAGGTCAGGACTAACCATTACGCGGGAAACTGTAACAAAAGAATTTCCCAGGAGATGCTTGGCTTCCTTTTGGAAAATTTCTCCGATCTCTTTTTGAATCAATTTATTATATTTTTGTTGCCTTTTACTTTCCATATCTTATTTTAATTGGGACAAATTTAGTGAATTAAATGCGTAACCTTTAATTTCGTGCATTCTGTTTATATCAACATAGCCCTTAATTTCTTACTTTGATAAGCTTTTTTAGAATAAACGACCCCTTACGCCTTTTTGCCATATTGGGCATAATACTACTGCTTAGCAGTATTTATTGGGCGGTGCTTGCTCCTCCCACTACCCAGCCGGAAATGATCTGGCTGATTGTAGGAGAAAAAATGGCTCAGGGCAATTTGATGTACAGAGATATTTTAGATGATACAGGACCACTTGCCGCAGCTACCTATTGGTTATTGCACATTGCTTTCGGTAAAAGCCTTATTGCTCATAAAATAATCGCAGGAATTATTCTTTTTGTTCAGATTATTTACATCAACCAACTCTTCAATCGATACAAATCTTTTGATGAAAGCACCTATGTTCCGGCATTTGTGGCTGGGGTTCTGGTGCATGCTTCATTTGATTTATTGAGTCTTTCTCCAGCCTTGATGGGAAGTACTTTCATTTTGTTCTCATTGGGGCAACTCTTTTCCCAAACTGTACTGCAAAAAGAAGGCAATGATTCCGTATTACTAACTGGCATTTTTGCTGGGATTGCATTATGTTTTCACTTCCCTTTGATCTTCTTTTTACCCTACATGTTATTTATGGGGGTCATAATCAGCGGTTTTACTTTCAAACAAATCCTGCTCTCACTCACCGGCTATATCCTCCCATTCCTAATATGCAGTACTTACTATTTTTGGCAGGATGCTTTTCCAGATTTTTTGTCCAAATACATCCTGACATCAAGAAATATGGATATTTATGTACACGTGCGTTTAAGGGATACTGCCATACTCTACGCCGCTCCTATCCTTTTTTCATTTTTAGGGGTTATTTTGGGATCGGTGATCAAATCTTTGACTGTCAACCAACAAAAACAGCTGCAGTTGATGTTACTGTTCTTTATTTTTGGAGCAGCTTCTTTCCTTTTGACCAATAGAAGGGCACCTTATCAGTTTGTAATACTACTCACCCCTTTTGCCTATTTCATTTCCATGTTATTCCTGGCTTTCAGGAAAAAAACCCTCACCAATGGATTGAGCATTTCATTCATTACCTTGGTCCCTTTGATCGGGTATGGCTGGCTTTTGGTGAAAACTTCCCAAAATAGCCTGGATACATACGGAGTCTATTCCAAAGAAAAGCATATGATAGCCAAGGGCAAGAAGGTATTGGTGTTAGGAGATGATCTGGCTTACTATAAAAATGCCAAACAGGTAACTCCCTATCTTAACTTTCACCTCTCAAAGGATGTACTATCCCAATCCCAAAAACCAAAAGAAATTGCCTTGGCTTATAAAAATTTACGATCAGAAATGCCGGAATTGATAGTGGATCCTGAGGGCATATTCGAAGGATTTCTGAAATTTGCCCCTACATTAAAAGAAACCTATCGGAAGGAGGGGCAATACTTTCATTTAAAATAAGCCACCCCTAGACGAGGCCATTCGCATGATTTTTTTTAGCTTATCTGCAGGCTATTTTATTGACCCTTGACTGATGCCTACCGCCTTCAAAATCTGTATTTAAAAAACTGAGCACCATTTTTTCAGCCAGCTCATAGGCTACAAATCTTGCAGGCAATGCAATTACATTCGCATCATTATGTTCTCTTGCCAAGACTGCTAAGTCTTCATTCCAACAAAGTGCTGCTCTTATCCCTTGATGCTTGTTTGCTGTAATGGCCACGCCGTTTCCACTGCCACAAATGATAATTCCTTGGTCAAATTTACCCATCTCAATCCCCGAACAGAGCGGATGTACGTAGTCAGGATAATCTACGGATTCATCTGAAAAAGGCCCAAAGTCCTTCACTTCAAAACCTAAATTTTCCAACTTGGAAATCAATTGTTTTTTAAAAACAAAACCGGCATGATCTCCTCCAATTGCTATTTTTTTTGACATAGTTTGGAATTTAATAATTCTCTTCTAATTCCTGTTTTGCCCTTTTCTTTTCAAGTTTTTTGGCAATCTGAATTCCTGCTTCGTACAAAACCAATATAGGCATGGCAATAAGTATCTGACTAATTACATCAGGTGGCGTTATCACGGCTGCTAGGATCAAAATGGTCACAATCGCATGCCTCCTGTATGCCCTCAACATGGCGGCTGTAACCAGGCCGGACATTGATAGGAAATAAATTACCACCGGCAATTGAAACATGATCGCTGAAGCCAAAACCAACATGGTCAGGGTGGTAACGTAGGAGGTTATGTCAAATTCATTTAGAATACTTGGATCCAATTGGTAATTGGAAAGGAAATTGATGGATAAAGGCGCTAAAATAAAATATCCAAATGCAGCTCCTGTAAAAAAAAGCAAGCTTACAAAAAACACCGCCCCTCTTGCTGCTTGTCTTTCTTTGGAATAAAGTCCCGGACTGATGAATTTCCAAACCTCCCAAAAAAGATAAGGGAAAGAAACAATCAGCCCAACTACAACAGAAGAAGTCAGGTGCATAGAAAACTGACCTGTCATTTGCCTGCTCTGAATGGTAAATGGAAGGGTATCTATGCACAATACAGGCGTCGAAAGGGCCTCCGCAATTCTACAAAGCATTTGATAGGTGATAAAATCTACCCTGGAAGGGCCCAAAATAACCTTTCCAAACACAATGCTTTTGGCTAGGAATGCTGCAACTGTAAATATTAAAACAGCAGCAACCGAGCGTAGCAGGTGCCAACGCAACTGCTCCAGGTGGTCCAAAAAGGACATGCCCTCTTCTTCCTCTTCTTCTCTATACTGATCTAAGGCCACGCTTTTGGGAAATTATTTTAGTATAATGGAAACTGAACCATCCAATCATTTACTTCTTTTTTTATCTGAGCCAGATCTGACTCCTTATCATGATGCTGCAATGCCCTGTCAATTAAGGACACTATACGTTTCATGTCTGCTTCTTTCAAGCCCCTTGTAGTCACCGCTGCAGTACCTACTCTCATACCTGAAGTAACAAAAGGTGATCTGGTATCAAATGGAACCATGTTTTTATTGATGGTAATATCTACCTTACCCAAGGTTTCTTCAGCAAGTTTACCTGTCAGGTCTTTATTCCTTAGATCGATCAACATCAGGTGGTTATCTGTTCCTCCCGAAATTAACTGATAGCCAAGGCTAACAAATTCATCTGCCATGACTGCAGCGTTCTTTTTCACCTGGACTACATATTCCATATATTCATCGGAAAGGGCTTCCTGAAATGCTACTGCTTTGGCCGCAATAATATGTTCCAAAGGACCTCCCTGGGTTCCTGGAAAAACACCTGAATCCAAAAGAGAGGACATTTTTCTCAACTCACCCTTTGGCGTTTTCACTCCAAATGGATTGTCAAAGTCCTCCCTCATCAAGATTAATCCTCCCCTTGGTCCTCTAAGTGTCTTATGCGTGGTGGTAGTCACTATATGACAGTATTCCAATGGATCATTCAAAAGTCCCCTTGCTATCAATCCTGATGGGTGGGAAATGTCTGCCAAAAGAATCGCCCCTACCTGATCAGCAATATCTCTCAACCTTTCATAATCCCAATCACGGCTATAGGCAGAAGCCCCACAGATCAATAATTTAGGTTTCACCTCCAAAGCTTTGGCCTCTACCTTATCATAGTCTATCACTCCCGTATCTTCCTCTACACCATAAAAATTGGGCTTATACAGTTTCCCTGAAAAATTGACAGGTGAACCATGGGTAAGATGCCCACCATGGGCAAGGTCAAAACCCAAAATAGCATCACCTGCATTCAGACATGCAAGAAACACTGCAGCATTGGCCTGGGCACCGGAATGGGGCTGAACATTAGCCCAGCTGGCTCCGAAAAGCTCCTTAACCCTGTCAATTGCCAGTTGCTCAATTTGATCCACTACTTCACAACCTCCGTAATACCTTTTATTAGGAAGTCCTTCCGCATATTTATTGGTCAACACCGAACCTGCTGCTTCCATCACCTGCATTGAAGTGAAATTTTCTGAAGCAATTAATTCGATGCCTGTCCGCTGTCTGTTTTCTTCTTTGGATATTAGGTCAAAAATGACTTGGTCTCTTTTCATGGGGGAATTTCTATTTCGTGCCCAAAAATAGTTTGATTCAATGGATTATCCAATCGATTAACAAATGGAAATCTGCCTTTTTACAATTAATCCAATCTGGGCAAACTCAGCTTATACTTTACGGCAATCAGCCGTATGGAAATGACAACTGAAATAGAAACCAAAAGGTTATAATCCCGTTCCAGACCCAGGTAATGTAAAACCAGATAAAGAATCGCACCGCTGAGGCAGGCCGAGGCATAAATTTCTTTTCGAAATAGTATCGGGATTTCGTTGACCAAAGTATCCCTGATAACTCCTCCCATCACGGCTGTAAACATACCCATGATCGCTGCAATTTCCGGTCTGAATCCCAGGCTCAAAGCTTTTTCCACTCCCAATACCGTGAAAAATCCGATACCGAGTGTATCAAATAAAAACATAGTCTTACGGAGTTTGAGAAGGAATTTGGGAAAGATAAAAGCCGCTAATACGCCAATAAAGATGGCGTATAAAAAATACACATCCCCGATCCATACCAAGGGATAGGACCCTAATAGCACATCCCTCAATGTACCCCCTCCTATGGCTGTAATGAATCCTGTAAATCCAGCTCCGAATAAGTCATGCTCCTTGTCTCTTACTGCCAATGCACCGGAAATGGCAAAAACGAAGGTTCCTGCAAGTTCTAAAGGATATTGTAAATCCATATTACTGAAAACTCTCTCTCAAGTACTTGGCTGTATAATTGCCCTCCTCCTCCATCAATTCTTCGGGGGGTCCTGTAAACGTAACATAACCTCCTTTGTCCCCACCCTCAGGACCAAGGTCTATTACCCAATCCGCTGCTTTGATCACTTCTGTATTGTGCTCAATTATGATTACAGAATGACCCTGCTCGATTAGGGCGTTGATAGAATGAAGCAATTTTCTAATATCATGAAAGTGAAGCCCCGTAGTTGGCTCATCAAAGATAAAAAGAATATGATCACTCGGTTTGGCACCACCTTTACCCAAAAAAGATGCCAACTTAACGCGCTGCGCCTCGCCACCTGAAAGGGTGTTAGAAGACTGCCCCATACCAATATATCCCAAACCAACTTCCTGTAAAGGCTGCAGCTTGTTGATGATTTGTGCTTTGCCCTTGAAAAATTCCATGGCTTCATCAATAGTCATCCCCAGCACATCAGAAATGTCCTTCTCCCTGTATTTTACATCCAAAATTTCATTTTTAAAGCGCTTCCCTTTACAGGATTCACAGGTGAGATGAATGTCGGCCATAAACTGCATTTCTACAGTCACTGTACCTTCTCCATGACAAGCTTCACATCTTCCTCCATCTACATTGAAACTAAAAAACGCAGGTTTATACCCCCTTTGCTTGGCCAACGGCTGATCAGAGTAAAGGGCCCTGATGGCATCATATGCCTTAACATAAGTCACCGGATTGGATCGGGAAGATTTTCCAATCGGATTTTGATCTACAAACTCAACCTGGGTAATCTTTTTAAAATCCCCCTCCAACTTATCGAATTTCCCTGTTTCATCAATAACGGTCCCCATCATCTTTCCCAAGGCAGGATAAAGCACCTTTTTGATCAAGGTGGATTTTCCAGAACCACTCACACCTGTGACCACGGTAAGTGTATGCAGTGGAAATTCAACACTGAGGTTCTTGAGGTTGTTTTCTTTAGCTCCCTTTACTGTAAAGCTATTTTTCCATTTTCTATTCCTTAACTTATCATAGATTTTTTCCTCGCCCTTAAGATAACGGGCGGTATGGCTCTTTCCTCCAATGAGAAGTTCCTCTAGATTCCCCTGAAAAACAAGCTCACCTCCCAATACTCCAGCATCAGGACCAATATCAATAATCTGGTCAGCAGCCTTCATGATTTTTTCCTCATGTTCCACGACAATGACCGTATTGCCCAAGTCACGGAGAGATTTCAAAACCTCTATCAGCCTGTCGCTGTCCCTTGGATGCAAACCAATACTAGGTTCATCCAGAATATACATAGACCCTACCAATGCAGACCCCAAAGAAGTGGCCAATTTTATCCTTTGATGCTCTCCTCCGGAAAGTGAGGAAGTCAACCTATTCAAGGTAAGGTAGCCTAGTCCTACCTTGTCAATATATTCCAGCCGGTTGATGATTTCCTTCAATAAGCGACTGGCAACTTTCTTTTCGGAATCATTCAATTCCAAATGCTGGAAATAACCAAAAGCCTTATCTATGGGCATCAGGACGATATCTATGATAGATTTTCCGTCAATTTTGACATAAGAGGCATCTTTCCTAAGCCGGGTACCTTTGCAGTCTGGGCAAGTGGTCCTTCCCCTAAACCGGGATAGCATTACCCTATATTGGATTTTATGCGTTTTGGACTCAAGGTCTTTGAAAAAATCGTTAAGTCCTTTAAAATGCGTATTCCCCTTCCAAAGCAGGTCTTTTTCTGCTTCAGAAAGGTCTTCATAGGCCCTGTGAATGGGAAAATCAAAGTAAATTCCTTTTTTTACTAAAGGCTCAAGCCATTTTCTGGTAGATTCACCCCTCCAAGGGGCTATGGCCCCTTCATAGACTGAAAGACTTTTATCAGGAATAACCAAATCCGGATCTATCCCCAAAACAGAACCAAAGCCCTCACAGGTTTTGCAGGCACCATAGGGGTTGTTAAAACTGAAAAAATTGACCGAAGGCAATTCAAAACTCAACCCGTCCAATTCAAACCTGTCTGAAAAGGTTCTCTTGTCTTTTCCGGGAATCAGCACTTTACATTCTCCATGCCCTTCAAAAAAAGCTGTTTGCACAGAGTCCGCTATTCTAAATTGATTGTCCTCATCTTTCTCCTGAATACTCACCCTGTCGATCAGAATTTCATAATCACCATTAGGCACCTCAGCGGCACCGATCAGATCCTCTACGAAATATGCTTCACCATTTACCAAAACGCGGGTAAAACCTTTCTGAAGCAAAAGTTCTAATTCCTGATGCATGGTCCTGCCCTTCAACAAGTGTAAGGGACAGGAAATCATCACCTTTTCGCCTTCCTCAAAGCCATGTATAAAATCCACCACGTCGGTCACCGTATGGTGTTTGACCTCATCTCCGCTCACAGGAGATATGGTTTTACCTATTCTGCTAAAAAGTAATTTCAGGTAATCATAAATCTCTGTTGTAGTACCTACAGTGGACCTTGGGTTTTTGGTAGTGACCTTTTGCTGAATAGCAATAGCAGGGGAAACACCTTTGATATACTCCACGTCCGGTTTTTCCATCCTACCTAAAAACTGTCTTGCATAGGAGCTCAAACTCTCTACATACATCCTTTGCCCTTCTGCAAAAAGGGTATCAAATGCCAGAGATGATTTACCAGAACCTGAGAGCCCTGTGATTACCACCAGCTTGTTCCTTGGTATGGCTACGCTGACACTTTTAAGGTTATTTACCCTGGCATTCTTGATAATTATATACTCCTTGGGATCAAGGGAATCTATGGAATTGGTAATTGTTATTTGGCTCAGACTCATAAACGGCAAAGTTACCAATTCAACCTTTCAATTGGTAACTTTGTTGGAAACATTAGCGCTGAACGAGCCATAAAATGTAAGCGTAAACAAAAAATCTCACTATTCTGAGCAAACTGTACTTCAAATAGGTGTTTCTTTCCAATCCTCCAGCTCCGGAAAGCAATGCGATAGCAGAAAAAGGGAGTGGGCTAACCGATGCTACAATAATCAGAAAAGCACCATATTGCTCAAAAAGTTTCATGTATTTGCGGACAAATTTATTTCTAGATTTTAAGAGCCCGCTTTTATTTTTTACAATTCTGCCTATATTGAAGTTGAAATATCCCGCAGTATAAGAGATAATGGATAGCATTCCAATGCTTGGAAAATAAGGTCCGATCCAACCTGTCTCAAGAGACCAGAGCATAAAAACTTCCGGTGGAATAATTCCAAATAAAATCTCAGAACCTACAAATGCCAACATCACCAAATAGGGATTATTGTATATGGTGCCAAACCATTCCATACGCTCCTCTTCAGCCAATGCATTTCGGATCAAAAAAAACAAAGCAACCAAAATACCCAAGTATAAAAACCCTCTCAGGATATTTCTGATAAGGAATCTGCCTTTTTCTCCAATTAATGGCTTTTTGTGTATTGAATTTCCCAATTGTTATCAAGTGTTTGGCTCAGATGTAAAAATAAATGCTGATCTTAGAATCTAAACCTTAATTCAGTAATTTATTCTTATAAATGATGGAAGAACATACCGGACTTTTCAAATTTTTTGATGGCATTCATCCAATTTCTGCCAAATCCAAAGAAGCCTTAAGAAAGATATGCTTTGAGTTAGCCATGCCAAAAGGAAAGGATCTGCAGTCCATTGGCCATACCTGTAAAACCATATACTATGTAGAAAAGGGGCTTGCCCGAACCTACTATTACAAAGACGGAAATGACATTACCGAATCCTTTGCCTTTGAAAATTCTCTTATTGCCAGGGTGGAAAGTCTTTTTACCGGAAATCCAAGTAAAAAAGGCATACAACTTCTTGAAGATAGTATCTTGATTGGAATCCCCTCTCCCGAATTGTTTAATCTTTATGATCAACACCACGATATTGAACGGCTTTTCAGGAGAATTTTTGAATCAGCCTATGTAGAAACAATCAATAGAATAGAAAGCCTTCAATTTCATACAGCGGAAGAACGCTACAAGGATTTATTGAGCACCTCCCCAAATCTTTTGCAGCGGGTACCGCTCAAACATATTGCTTCCTACTTAGGAATTACCCAAGTCAGTCTCAGCAGAATCCGCGCACAAATTTGATTTTTTAACAAATGATAAAGGAAAAGCGGCAAATGCACGGGATCTTTGTATAAAATTAAACAAAAGTGATGCAAAAATCCCATTTAATTGCTGCAGAAACCCTTGATGTCTGGATAAAAGCGGGGAAAAATATTTTCGAGGAAGATGCAATGGGTTATGACAGCTGGTTTGACAAACATCCGATTCTTTTTGAAAATGAGTTGCAAGCCATAAGAATGTTGTTGCCTAATGAAGGTAAGGGCTTGGAAATCGGTGTGGGCACTGGCAGGTTTGCCCTTGCCCTTGGTGTCAAGGAAGGCCTCGAGCCTGCCAAAGCCATGGCGAAAATTGCAGCACAGAGGGGAATACAAGTAAAGGAGGGCGTAGCCGAAGCTTTGCCATATGAAGACCAAAGCTTTGATTTTTTGCTGATGGTAACTACCCTTTGTTTTTTGGATGACCTCTCAAAGGCTTTTGCGGAAGCCTATCGGGTTTTGAAGAAAAATGGCCAATTGGTCATCGGTTTGATCGATAAAAACAGCCCATTGGGGCGACGGTACGCGCAAGAAAAGGCAAATAATCACTGGTACAAAAATGCCCATTTTCACAGTACAGAGGAAAGCAGTGAACTTCTGTCAACAGCAGGTTTTTCAGGTTTCAAATACTGCCAAACCTTGTTCTCTACTGAGGAAATCCCTGAAAAACCCATTTCGGGTTTTGGGAAGGGGAGTTTTGTTGTCATCCAAGCAAAAAAATAAGATATGGAAAAGGTTCAACTAGGCCTGAAGGAAAACTGGCAACAGTTTACCCTTTTGGTCATTATCAACGCATTTGTGGGAGGGATGGTAGGATTGGAGCGAAGTATTCTGCCCCAAATTGCCGAAGTGGAATTTGCCATCGCCGCCAAAA
>NZ_SLAP01000063.1 GCF_007126775.1 Cecembia sp.
AGTGAGTTCAAGTATGAGACTATTGCCAACCGCCTTAGGGAACTTTCATTTCTGAATGCCGGCATCAGGATACACCTGAAAGACATGCGTGAGATGGAAGATGATGGTCAGCCTCGATCTGATGAATTTTTTTCTGAGGGAGGTTTGGTAGAGTTTGTGCAATACTTGGATGAAACCAGAGAAAAGATTATTGAAACCCCCATATATATTGATACGGAAAAAAATGGAGTCCCAGTTCAGGTCAGTATGAACTACAATTCCTCCTACACAGAAAATGTGGTATCCTATGTCAATAACATCAATACCTACGAAGGAGGAACCCATGTTTCCGGCTTCAGGATGGCACTTACGCGTACATTAAAAGGATATGCAGACAAATCGGGTATGTTGGACAAGCTCAAGATTGACATATCAGGGGATGATTTTAGGGAAGGACTTACTGCTGTAATTTCCGTGAAAGTGGCAGAACCCCAGTTTGAAGGACAGACCAAAACCAAATTAGGTAATTCGGATGTTCAGGGTGCGGTAAACGGTGCTGTTTCTGAGACCTTACAATTTTGGTTGGAAGAGCATCCCAAAGAAGCCAAAATAATTGTAGGTAAAGTAGTATTGGCTGCACAGGCCCGGCATGCTGCTCGCAAGGCCAGGGAAATGGTCCAACGTAAAAATGTACTGGGAGGCGGAGGTCTGCCCGGTAAATTAGCTGACTGTGCCAATTCAGATCCTACAGTTTGTGAATTGTATTTGGTGGAGGGTGATTCTGCCGGTGGTTCAGCCAAGCAAGGCAGGGATCGTGATTTTCAGGCCATTTTACCGCTCAAAGGTAAAATTCTTAATGTTGAAAAGGCCCATGAACATAAGATTTACGACAATGATGAAATCAAAAATATCCTAACTGCTTTGGGAGTAAAGTTTGGAACAGTAAATGACGAAAAGGAGCTCGATCTGTCCCATTTGCGTTATCATAAAATCATCATCATGACGGATGCCGATATAGACGGATCACATATCAGGACATTGATATTGACGCTTTTCTTCCGTTATATGCGAACCCTTATTGAAAAAGGCTATGTATATATAGCCCAGCCGCCTTTATATTTGTTGAAGAAAGGAAAAGATGAGCGGTATTGTTGGACAGAAGATGAAAGGAAAGCATTGATGAAGGAAATGGCCGGAGAAGGGAAAGAGGATTCTGTCGGTATTCAAAGATACAAAGGTTTGGGCGAGATGAACCCGGAACAGCTTTGGAGTACCACGATGGATCCCAATACCAGAACATTGAAACAGGTTACCATCGATTCTGCAGCAGAAGCTGACCATTTGTTTTCCATGCTCATGGGTGATGAAGTGGCCCCAAGAAGAGAATTCATTGAAAAGAATGCCAAGTATGCAAAAATTGACACTTGATATTTGACAAAAAAGAAAAAGGGGCCGAGAGCCCCTTTTTTTTTGGAATAAATTGTTAAACTTACAGTTGGCAGATCAAAGCAATAGATTGTTAGATTTGTACTAATCTTGAATACGTATGAAAGTAGCATCAAAAGATAGATTTGATAATATCATAGAGAAGAGTGACCTGATCAGCAGGGATCTGAGTTGGCTGAAGTTCAACGACCGCGTCCTTGATCAATCTAAAAATGAGCGCAGGTCCATTTTTGAAAAGTTGAAGTTTTTGGCCATCACAGCATCCAATTTGGATGAATTTTTTATGATCAGGGTGGGCTCTTTGTACAATTATCTGGATTATGAAAAGGAGCGTGTAGACTATTCGGGCTTAAGAGAAGAGCCATTCAAAATGAAATTAATGCTGGAATGCCAGCAATTCCACAAAAGACAACAGGAACATTTTTTAAAGAATTTACTTCCAAAAATGTCTCAAAGTGGTTTTATTTTAAGTAACGTCAAGAACCTTGAAGAGGAGGAGAGGAATTATATCAGGTCTTATTTCAATAAGGCCGTATATCCGATGTTGACCCCTATGGTATTCGATGGGTACCGTACTTTTCCGATTTTAATGAATAAGCTCCTCATTTTTGGGGTGGTGACTTTGGCGCCTGGAGACAAAAAGGAAAATAGAAAACTCTCCTTTGTTCAGATACCTGCCAATATTCCCCGTTTTTTTGAAATTGAGAGGGAAGACATGGTTGTTTATATTCCTATAGAAGAGGTTATCCGAGAAAACATTATTTCTCTTTTCAGGAATGTCAACATTGAATCCATTAACCTTTTTAGAATTACCCGAAATGGTGATTTTACACTGGAAGAGAGTGAAGATATGGATGCCAATTTCCTGGAGGAGGTAAAGCGTAAGCTGAATGAAAGGAAAACAGGAAGGGTAGTAAGGATAGAAATAGAGGAAGGACACAGCAAGTGGATGGTCAATCTTCTCAAAGAGCGCTGGAATATAAAGGATGATAGTATATTCAAAGTGGACAGATCCAGTATGCTGGACTTCACTGGTCTTTGGCAGGTAATAGGAAACAGGAGATTTAAGGATAAATTACCCCAAATGCCGGCACCTGTTCCTCCCATTTCATACCCCCAGGATGGGACAGAGGATATTTTTCATGTGTTGAAAAATAGGGATATCCTTTTGCATCATCCCTATAATAATATTGATCCTATTCTGGATTTGATTGAAAAAGCTGTGGACGACCCCAGTGTAATGGCCATCAAGATGACCATTTACAGGTTGGCAAAGGACTCGAGAATCACTAAGGCATTGTTAAGGGCGGCAGAAAACGGCAAACACGTTTCTGTTTTATTTGAGGTGAAGGCCAGATTTGATGAAGAAAACAATATCAGGGAGGCCAAAAAACTTCAAAAGGCAGGTTGTTTTGTGATTTATGGAATAAGTAACCTGAAGACGCATACCAAATTGCTTTTGATTGTCAAGAAGGATGAAAATGTCGTTACCCGCTTTGTGCATTTGGGATCTGGTAATTACAATGAAGATACTGCCAGGTTGTACACTGATATTGGATTATTGACCACCAATGAGATTTTGGCCAATGATGTATCTGAATTCTTTAATGTTATCACGGGCCATTCTATGCCTACGGTTTATCAGAACCTCATCACAGCCCCAAGGGATATGAGGAATCAGCTTATAGAATACATAGAACAAGAGGCTGAGAATGCCCGCAATGGGCTGCCATCCGGAATTTTCATCAAAGTTAACTCCTTAGAGGATTCTGAAATAATTTATGCACTTTATCGTGCTTCCCAGTCCGGTGTCCCGGTCAAATTGATCATCCGTGGAATATGTTGCCTCAGACCCGGAAGAATGGGGCTAAGCGAAAACATTGAGGTTTTGTCCATCGTGGGGGACTTTTTGGAACATTCCAGAATTTATCATTTCCATAACAATGGCAAGACCAGGACCTATGCAGGTTCAGCCGACATGATGGTGAGAAGCTTTGATAAAAGGTTGGAATCTTTGTTCCGTGTGGAAGACCCGCTTTTGGAAAATCAATTGATGAATATACTTTCATTCAACCTGAGAGACAATGTCAATGCTTACAGGATGTTGGAAGACGGCACTTATGTTCCAAAGCTTCCCCAAGCAGATGAGGAGGAATTCAATGTGCATGTGGAGTTTTTCAGGGTAAATGCGGAAGAGGTGATGAAGGTCAAATTGATTTAATGGGGTGCGCGGTTTTTCTTGTTTTTGTTTTTTTTATACAGGACTTGCATCAATCCATCTTTAAGTCCTACATCGGGAACAATCATTTTCTTAGACTTGGCGGCTGTCATAGCTGCCAAGTAGATTTTTGATGCAGGTATAATCACATCAGCCCTATCAGGATTGAGGTTGAGTTTGTTGATTCTCTCCTCATAACTGAAGGATTCCAGGTATTCTTGGATTTCTTTTATTTTGTTGATCTGAATAAAAGTCTTGTTTTTTCTTGGATTACTTAGTTCAAAGATTTTGCTGATATTGCCTCCTGTACCTATACAGGTAATGGATTCTTTTTTGTCGATATTCCCTTCAATAAAAATGCCCATGCTTTTCCATACGGATAGGGGAATATTGTCTTCGAGGGCCCGCACAGAACCTATTTTAAAAGATTTGGAAGCAATTTTCACCTTATTGGAGTAAATATTCAATTCTGTACTGCCCCCGCCTACATCAATATGCAAGTAAGATTTTTCATCAATATAGGACCAGAGTGCCAGGTTGATCAGCTCCGCTTCAAGATTACCGTCAATGATCTGGATTTTAAGTCCTATATCTTCCTTTACCTCTTCAACGATTTCTTTTCCATTTTCAGATTCGCGCATGGCCGAAGTAGCACAGACCATATAATCATCCACCTCATAAAGATCAATCAACAATTTAAAAGCTTTCATCAGCTTGATGAATTTCCTTTTATTTTTGTCAGAGATTCTTTTGTTGTGAAAAACGTCCATACCTAATCTCAATGGAAACCTGAGGTATTCCAATTTTTTGAAATGGACCGTTCCACTATCATGGGTAACAGTTGTAATCTGTAACCGGATGGCGTTGGAACCAATATCTACTGCTGCTAATTTCAAATCGATGTTATTTGTAAATTTCTACATTAACCAGAAAGGCAGGCTTAAGTTAAAATTTATTTTTTTCTTCCTAGAAAAATCAGGACAACACCGGCTGCAATACTAATTCCTCCTGCATAATTTGGCCAGGTCAAGTCATGGTCTTTGGTTTTATTGACTTCAATTGGGCCCACATCTACTAGATTTTCTTCAGTCTGTACACTGATTCCTGGAATAAAGAACATGGCTATACCCAATACGATTAAAATAATTCCTAAAGTCTTCATATGCTTTTTTATATGATACAGTGCAATAACTCTACCAAAGTCCCTTTCAACTCATTTTTTCAGTTTTATACTTATGGATAGACAGGGCTATGCTTAGAGCAAGGATTCCAAATACCACCCCTAGGGAGACAGGGGAGGGCAGATGATAGACAGCTGAAATAATCATTTTAAAACCTATGAATCCCAATATGAATGAAAGGCCGTGTTGAAGGTAATGGAACATATCAAAACTATTGGCCAGTAAGAAATACAGGGCCCTTAGTCCCAAAATTGCAAAAATATTGGAGGTGTAAAGGATAATAGGATCCTGGGAAATTGCAAAAATCGCAGGGATAGAGTCAACTGCAAATATCAGGTCCGTAAACTCAATTACCGCTACTACAACCAATAGCTGGGTGGCAAACTTTTTACCATTGATCCTGACGAAAAATTTCCCACCATGGTAGTTGGGATCTACCCGGAAAAACTTTTTAACAAGCCTGATACCTATGGAATTGGAAAAATCCCTATCGGGTTCATCTTCATCACTTTTCCAGGATTTAAAACCGGCATACATCAGAAAAACACCAAAAATGGTCAAAACGGCATTGATATGGAAATTAATACCTAACCAGCTAAATTCTGGTAAATAAGTCCTGTTGATTAAAGCTACTCCAGAAACAATAAAAATGGCCCTGAAGAAAATGGCCCCCAAGATGCCATAGAAAAGCACTTTGTGCTGGTATTTATCAGGAACCTTAAAAAAACGGAACACCAATATAAATACAAAAAGATTGTCTACACTGAGGGCTTTTTCTATCAGAAATGCCGAATAATATTGCGAAGCTTTTTCAATTCCGAAGTCAAGGTAGATATATCCTCCAAATAACAATCCAAAGCCTATCCAAACCATAGACCAGTTGAAAGCTTCTCTTGTGGTAACTTTATGTGCCTCTTTATTGAAAACATAGAGATCCAAGGCCAAAAGTCCAAGGACAATTATGGCAAAAGCAATCAACGCGTAACCTTCTGTTTGGAAATAATTCAAAGGACTGATTTAAGGAGTAGGAAAAACTGTAGGAGGTTCAAATTGGTGGTTACATTTTTTGATAGTAATGTTTTCTCAATTTTCTTTTTACTTTGAAGTAGTTGTAGAAGCCCAAAAGCAACATGCCCAAACTCAGGGCAAATGCAAGATACCCAAGATCTCGGACATGCTCAAGGGCATTTACTTCCATCAATGCGGTACCGCTGACCAAAAAGTAAAGAGAGGTCCTTATATAGGAGAGCAAGGTGCGGTCATTGGCCAGGTAAGTTCTCTGCCTTGCCAGGTAATCCCTTACTATTAGGTCATTTTCGCTTAAATTTTCATTTTCCATAACCATTGCTTTTATAAAAGTACAAATGTCATATAATTTGATTCCAAGTCTAAAGAACTTGCTGAATATTTTTTGATTTTATGGGCGATTTTGGATTTAAATGCTCCTCTTTAATTACTTTTGAACCCAACATCTTAACCTTTAAGGAAAATTTTGATTCCATGAGTAAGCCTAATTTTGACGATATTTTTATGGAGTTGGCAGTCAACCTTGCCAAGCGATCACATTGTATTAAAAAGCATGTTGGTGCAGTTTTAACAAAGGAAACACGCATCATTTCAATTGGATACAATGGACCACCGGCAGGAACGCACAATTGTGATGAGGAATTCCCTGATACAGGTTGTGCACGTGACAATAAAGGCAGCTGTACCCTGGCCATACATGCAGAACAAAACGCCATCCTATATGCTGTTAAAAACAACACATCCGTTGATGGATCAACCCTTTATGTTACATTGGCGCCCTGCTTGGCCTGCGCCAGGATCATCTTCTCCATAGGAATAGTAAAAGTAGTATATATGTATTCCTATGCCGAATACAAAGGCTTGCCTTATGATGAGGGTTTGGGGTTTTTGGAAAAGTTTGGTGTAGAGGTGGTCAAATACGGGAAAGAGATACAGTATGAAGACCCCTTGATCTAAATGATATTTACCTCTGGGTGAAGAGAAATATTAAATTTTTCTTTTACAGACTGTTGTATTTGCTTGCTCAGTTTGGCTATCTCACTTCCTTCTCCACCTCCATAATTGACCAATACCAAAGGTTGATTTTTGTGAACGCCTATTTTTCCAAAAGTTTTACCTTTCCATCCTGATTTTTCTATCAACCAAGCTGCAGGTATTTTGATACCTGGATACTGGGGAAAATGGGGCACATCGGGATATTCTTTTTGTAGGTTTTCGAATTCTCCTTCAGATATGGTTGGGTTTTTAAAAAAGCTTCCGGCATTTCCTATTTCCCTGGGGTCAGGGAGTTTACTCTGTCGGATTTGTATCACCGCATCACTGATGTTTTTGATACTCAATGTTTTCACTCCCATGGTATTCAAGGTTTCCTTTATGGCCCCGTATTCTGTGCGGAAAACTGGAGTCTTCTTTAACTTAAAGACTACTTTGGTAATTATATACTGATCTTTTACTTTATTTTTAAAGACACTTTCCCGGTATCCAAATTGACAGGCTTCCCAGTCGAAGTACTTTTCTTCCAAGGTTTCCCGGTGTATGGCTTTGAGCTGTTGGAATACTTCTTTGATTTCTACACCATATGCGCCAATGTTCTGCATGGGCGAAGCACCTACCGTTCCAGGAATCAGGGAGAGATTTTCTACTCCTGCCCATTGCTTTTGGATACAATATAGAACAAAATTATGCCAGTTTTCACCTGCACCTACCTCCACAAAGACCGCTTCTTCCGTCTCACTTACTTTACTGATACCGACAATTTCAATTTTCACTACCAAGGCCTCAAGATCCTGGGTAAGTAGGATATTGCTGCCACCTCCTAAAATAAAGACTGGGAGCCTCATTGATTTTGCTTTCAGAACGGCAGTTTTGATATCTTCCTCAGTGCTTGCCTGAACAAAAAATCTGGCTTTTTTGTCAATTCCAAAAGTATTATATGGGAGAAGAGAAATGTTTTCTTGTATATTCATAAACAAAATTCTATTTGCGAATTAAACAAGAATTTGAGCAAATTGAAAGCATGCATATCATTTCCATTTATAGCTGTACTTTAATTTTATGAGAGAGTTGATTATCAACGGTATCCGTGTCAGGCCGGGACAGGCAATAAATATCAATATAGCCATTGCAAGATTGCCTACCCATACGCTCATTGATCTTCCAGTATTCATAAGAAGGGCAAAAGAAGATGGACCTGTGGTTTTGATTTCCGGCGGTGTCCATGGTGACGAGATCAATGGTATTGTGGCAGTAAGGCGTATGCTGGAAGAAGAAGTCATTAACCCCATTAAGGGTACGCTAGTTTTTATTCCATTGGTAAATATTTATGGTTTTCTGAGTAATTCTAGGACCTTTCCGGACGGGAGAGACCTTAACAGAAGTTTTCCGGGAAGTAAAAAGGGCTCCTTGGCTTCCCAGATTGCCTATATCATTATGAATGATATCATCCCCATGATTGATTACGGATTGGATTTTCACACTGGTGGAAGGATGCTTTCCAATTATCCCCAAATCAGAGTGGATTTTAAGGATAAAAAAGGCCTTGAACTGGCTAAGGCATTTGGCCCACATTTTATCTTGAATTCACCACATATAGACAAGACTTTCAGAAAAGAAGCCTTCAAAAAGAAGAAGCATATACTTGTTTTTGAAGGGGGAGAATCCATGCGGTTGGATGATCTTACAGTGGAGGAGGCCGTCTTGGGGACAAAGCGCATGCTCGCATATCTGGGCATGATTGATGCGCCTTTTGAACAGATGAGCAGTATTCAGATCAAAGAGAGTTCGTGGGTAAGGGCGAAATTATCCGGTATATTTACTTCTTCTGTAAAGTTGGGGGATGAGGTGAGAAAAGGACAGGTACTGGCTAAGATTTCTGACCCTTACGGTCAGGTAAAAATCCCCATCAAAGCTGTCCATAATGGATTTGTAGTAGGACTCAACAATAATCCTGTGGTCAATGCCGGTGATGCATTGGTACATGTCGGTAGGATAGAATAAAATAAAAGAATTTAATCTCTTTGTTACCCGACCAAATTGTTAGTCTGGTATTAGGGAATAATAGATTGGCAATTCATAATAAAGATCTGCGCTTATTCCGTTCTGATAGAGGCTACATTTGGTAAAAAGAATTCGCCTTCAGTAATTGTAAATGCCTGACGGGCTGATAATTCACTGGTTTCCTCTGTAACGTCGAATACTACTGCTTCGAATGTGCCAAAACTTCCTTCAGGAGTTATATCTGTAAATGCTACTCTACCATCATCACGGGCGCCAGGGTTCTGACTTTGAAGTAGGGTAGCCAAATAGGCTTTTCCATTTTCATCCAAATAAAAAAATGTAAGGGTAGGGGAAAGCATCCCATTTACCATAATGGGAGTTTGCATTTCATAGGACCTTAACATTTCATCTCTATACCTCAGACCAATAATTAAAGCATTACGGTCTGTATCCCGACCACTGACCATAGTGAATGTAGCAAGCTTTAATCCACCTGGAGCATCTATGAAAATAATATCCGCATCGGTACTTGCCTTGAACTCTTTTTCTACCCCATTAAACTTGAATCTATAAAAATAATCAGGTCTTTCCGGTCCCCTGTCGCAGGATGCAAATAAGCCAATCACAAGAAATGATACCAGGATTAAGAAATTCTTTTTCATAGTTGGATTAAGTTAAATCAATTCTAAAAAACGTAATTTGAACTGAAATGTTTTTTCAATCATCAAATGTATGACAATGTATGCTCATCCACAATAATTACACCTGCTAAGAATTCTTGTTTTTATGATGAAATTATTTGTAAAATATAATTCAATGAAATCTGATATAAGGCCATCTATCATTTTTTTTATAAAAAAAAACACAGAAAAGCATGATGCATTTCCTGTGTTTATGTAATGAATTCTCAAATTCTATTGAAAATATTGCTTCAATCCTTCAATTTTTTTATCCAAAGAAGCGGCAACGGCTTCATAGGCCTCCCTGTTTGGTAAAGTTTCATTGACGGAGAAGTAGTATTTGATTTTTGGTTCTGTACCTGAAGGCCTGGCAGAAATTTTACTGCCATCTTCCAGATAAAATTGGATCACATTGGATTTGTCCATTTCCAGTGCGGCTTCTGTACCATTGACCAAATCGTAAACCTTACTTTCTTTGACATCCACTACCTTCACCACTTTGATTCCATTCATTTCTGAAGGTTTGTTGCTGCGAAATCCCGCCATCAATGCCTGAATTTGTTCTGCACCGTCTTTACCTTTTTTGGTTACTGAAATCAAAGATTCTTTGTAAAAGCCATACTGCATGTAAATTTCTGCCAATATGTCTCTAATAGACTTGCCTTTTGTTTTATAATAGGCGACAATTTCTGATACCATCGCACATGCAGATACCCCGTCTTTATCTCTTACAAAGTCACCTACAAGGTAACCATAGCTTTCTTCTCCTCCGCCGATAAACTGCTTTTGACCTTCAAGGTTTCTAATAACCTCTGCAATATTTTTGAAACCAGTCAATACGGAGTAGCAGGTTACTCCAAAACCTTTGCAGATTTCATCAATCAACTCAGTAGTAACAATGGTATTGACCATGAATTCCTTACCTGTCAACCTGCCATATTCTCTCCACTTATTCAAAAGGTAATAGGTCAGCAAGGCCCCTGTTTGGTTGCCGTTCAATAGCTCAAATCCTCCTTTACCATCAGGAATACAGGCTGCATAACGGTCACCATCAGGGTCACAGGCAAGGACTAATTCTGCATTGACTTTTTTGCCCAATTCCAAAGCCATGTTCAATGCTTCGGCTTCCTCCGGATTGGGATAGATGACCGTTGGGAAAGTACCATCCGGTTCGGCCTGTTCCTTGACGATATGGATGTTTTCAAAGCCAAAAACCTTCAATGCCGCAGGAACCATTTTTCCGGAGGCACCATGAATGGGAGAAAATACCAGTGGCATGTCCTTCTGAAGCATGATTTCATTGGGAGACAAGCTCAATTTTTTCACCTCATTCAGGTAGATCAGATCAAAGTCTTCTTCAATGTATTCGATCAGTGCATCATTTTTATTCCATTTCACATCATCCATGGAGGTGATTTTCTGGACTTCATCGATGATGTTTTTATCATGGGGAGCAACTACCTGACCTCCATCATCCCAGTAAGCCTTGTATCCGTTGTATTCTTTTGGATTGTGGGATGCGGTAACCATTACGCCGCTTTTACATTCAAAATACCGGATGGCAAAAGAAAGCATGGGGGTAGGGCGCAATTCCCTGAAATATTTGACTTTGATGCCATTGGCAGTGAATACATTGGCAGTAGTGTCTGCAAATAAGGTATTGTTGATCCTACAATCATGGGTAATGGCTACCTTGATTTCTTCATTGGGGAAACAGTCCAATAGGTAATTGGCCAAACCCTGGGTAGCCATGGCAACGGTGTAGACATTCATCCGATTGGAGCCCACACCCATAATGCCCCGCAGTCCTCCTGTTCCGAATTCCAAATCCCTATAAAAGGAATCAATCAATTCTGTTTTGTCAGGCGCATCCAGCAAGGCCTGTATTTCTTTTTTACTTTCTTCGTCGATGTTGCTGTTCAGCCAGCTTTGTGCTTTGGCTAGGATTTTTGGATCTATTGTCGTCATTTTGGAAAAATTAAATTGTGAATGTACAATTTATAAAATTCATTAAATATTGCCACATGTAAAAGTGAAGAACTGGATGAATTGCCTGTTTTTCTTCATTCAGGGTGACAAACTGATTTTCAACCTGACAAAAGCAAGTTCATCCTCAATGTTTTCATGAATCCAGATAGCCCCATCTTTGACAAAATACGTCCCAGGGACTTTTTGGTAGCCAGATATCTTTTTTTCAACCAGCATGTTGAGTTCTTGGTCGAAAACTGTTAGGTAAACATTTGCCAGTTCTTCGATTTCCTGATCGGGTAATTTGTAAAATGATAACCTGTAAAAAAGCTTTTCTTTTTCGTCCCAAAGCCATTTTCCAAATTCAATTTGTTGACTGAGTTTTTTCATTTCTTCACTTAATTCATCGGGAGTGGATACCAAGGGTTTATGGCCTGTTGTTTTGGCGTTGGGTGTTAACTCACTGGTGAAAGTGAGGTGTGTATACTCTCCATTTTCGGGATTCAAAATGTAAGCATCGTTGAAAAAGTTGGAGGAGATCAAAATTTTATCTCCAAATTTAACCAGATTAAAATTGCCCGTGTAGATGATTTTAGGCCTTTCAACTTCGATTTTGAATTTTTCCAGTTCTTTGATGGGCTCAAATTTAATGAGACTCAATTCCTTTTGATTCAGGTGAAGTTTGACCAGATAGGGATAAATGTCCTGAAAGCTCATGATACCGGTTAGTACCGTTGAATCATTGAGAAAAATAATGTCATTACGGAATCCAAAATCCTTGATTTCCTCTGGTTGCTCGTACATGGTCGGGCTTAAAGCTATTTCTTTTAAAAATTCTCCTTCAAGTGTATAAATACCGCTTTTTTCAAATCCCATGATCATGATCTGATCATTTCCCAGAGAAATAAGCCGTTGCGGGAAACTACTGACTGCATCAGGACCATCTTTGGCAAACTTTCTTTGCTCCACCAATTTTTTATGGACAAGGTCTAGTATTTCAAGGGAGTAGGTCTTTCTGTTAAAACTGTACAAAAGGTTTTTATCCGGACTTAGATCAAAAACATACATGTTTACTGCCGCCATCAAAATCTCCCCTTTAGCGTCGATCTGTACCGTATCCTGTTCTATTGATAATTGTGCCCCCTGGTTTTTAACATCCAAGTCTAATGATTTTCCGCAAGACCAAGCGATAAAGGCCAGGATGATGAGATAGTGTTTTTTCATTGAAAAATAAGTTTTTCTAAAAATAAAAAAATAGTTTTAAAGAACCAGTAAAAACCTAATTTTATAGGGGGGGGGGATTTCGTTTTCCTTAT
>NZ_SLAP01000110.1 GCF_007126775.1 Cecembia sp.
AGTTCAATGGCAAAGGCTTTTCCTAAACCCTTACCTGCACCAGTAATAAGCGCATATTGGGCCATATACCATTAATATAATTATTTGGTTTCATTAATTTAAGAACCTCTACTTTATTTTATAAAATTTCCTATGATTGAAGAAGTAGTAGGAATAAAAAAACCGACACAGGGCTGTGTCGGTATAAACATGTTTTTAGAAAATCAGCTCTTTTGATTAGCCATAGATTTCTTCCAATACTTGAGCGAGACGGATGCCTGCAGCGGTCAGTCTTTCCTCAACATGGTGATAGTGTTTGTAAATGTATTCATAACCTAATCGGCCATTTTCAGGAATATCATACATGTCAGGCCTTATAGCGGCAGCTTCTCTTAGCCAATCTGCCGGCGTTTTAGAAGTATACTTCTGAATTAGCTCTGGATTGACTCTTTTTTGAAGTTCTGTGGCTATTTCTGTATAGCTCATCTTTTTGCCTTCAATCATATCAGAATCCCAAACGGCATGGATATTGGTTTCCTTATTGAAGTAGCTTACTTTGACATCATTACCGCCCCGATCTCCCGGTTTTCCCACATGAAAAGGCTGATGCAAATCCCCAACAATATGGATTAGCATACGCAATTGGTCTCTTTCTTCCTCTGGGTTCAAACCACCCTTTTTTAGATTTTCTTTGATTTGCAAAAACGCAGCATAAGCATCTCCTGTAGGTTCCTGAATACTTGGATCATATTCTCCATCTGCTGTGGTGACCCAATGCCAAGTATAGGTATAGTCGTAATTTTTATCGGATCGGATATTGTCCATCCATACGCCCACTCCCGATATACTTTGTTGCTGTAAAATGGCCTCTACCCTTTCTATGGTCTGGGGCTTCATCTGCCATTCTGCAAGTTTACCGATGACATAATGCCCAATGGCTCCCCAGGCAAATGAGCTGGTATTGATGCTAAATACCAAGAGAATGGCTAACGCTAATTGTTTGGTTGTTTTCATATTTTGATTGATATAAGCTTGAAATACAGTAGAAATAAATTGAAACATTGTAGAAATAGGGTTGAAACAAGTGCTATCCCCAATCATTTCGCTTTAGCATATTTCCACTTTATTTCACGCAAGTATATTTAATCAGCTTTTACCAGCATATTTCATTTGGATTTTAATTCATTGACTGCAATAAAGGCCATCAAACCTGCACCGATTTCCAAGGCGTCTTCGTCAATATCAAAGGTAGGGGTGTGTACGCCCGATGTAATACCTTTAGCCTCATTTCGGGTTCCCAATCGGTAAAAGCAGCCATCAATTTCCTGGGTATAGTAGGAAAAATCCTCTGCTGCCATCCATATATCCAGGTCTACTACATTTTCTGAACCCAAATAATCTATTGCCGCACCTTGAGCCCTCTCCGTCAAAGCTTCGGCATTCTTAAGGAAGGGATAGCCTTTTCTCACCTCAAAATCAAGTTCTCCACCCATGCCTTCTACTATTCCTTTGGCGATCTTGACCATATGTTGATGGGCTTTGGCCCGCCATTCCTCATTTAGGGTTCTAAAGGTTCCCTGAATTTTAACTTCATTGGGAATGATATTCGTTGCTCCCAAAGCCTCTATCCTACCAAAAGAAAGAACAGACGGTATTTTTGGGGAAGCATTTCTACTGACTACTTGCTGTAAGGCCACTATCATATGAGAAGCAATCAATACAGGATCCACCAAGGTTTCAGGCATGGCTCCGTGTCCTCCTTTACCTTTGACGGTAATATACAATTCATCTGCACTGGCCATATACATCCCTTTTCTGAAACCTACCTTCCCAACAGGTATAAGCGGCATTACATGTTGGCCAATGATGCTGGAGGGCTTGGGATTTTCCAAGGCCTTGTCTTTAATCATCAAAGATGCACCACCGGGAATGAGTTCCTCTCCAGGTTGAAAAATCAATTTAATCGTGCCTTCAAATCCATCTTTGATTTCATGAAGGATTTTGGCAGCACCCAAAAGAGATGCCGTATGCACGTCATGGCCACAGGCATGCATCACGCCTGGTTCGGTGGACTTATAAGAAACTTCATTTTGCTCCAAGATGGGTAATGCGTCCATATCACCTCTTAGTGCCACTGTTTTCTGGCCGGGGTTTTTGCCTTCGATCAGGGCTACCAATCCAGTATTGGCCTTTTTTTCGATATTGGTGATACCAAAACTTTTTAGCTTTTCCTCCACAAAAGCCATCGTCTTATATTCCTGAAAAGACAATTCCGGATGGGCATGCAAATGCCTCCTGTTGGCTATAATTTCTGTTTTATACGATCTGGCTAATGCAATAATTTTATCTTTCACCATCCTGAATAGGTTCTGGATTGACATATCCCTCCCTTTGAAACCTGTCCTGGATTATCCTGGCGGTAGGGAATTGTTCCTTGAGTTGAAAATAAAAAGCTTGAGCTTCTATGCGATTGATAAATCTGCCAACCTTGACCAAATACCTCGGTTGTTGGTATTGCATCTCCACTTTTAAGGTTTCAAAATCGGTATAAATATCATTTCTGGTTTTAAAAGCAAGATCCCTGTCCACACCACTATAAACCAAAACTGTATAACCGGACCAGTAACGCTCTGAGCGGTTTCTTTCTCTGAAATTATCTAACGCAAATTCTAAATCCTGATCCACAGTTACTGCTTCTTCTCCTACTTGGGTCGCTTCTATTTTTGCTGCCTGTTCGGATAGATCAGGAAAAGTAATCAGCGTTCCATCAAGATCTTCCCTGTAATTGGCAAAAGTATCGGTAGCCTTATCTCCTTTTTTTAAGGCTGCACAGGAGCCTAAAAGGAATATAAGTACAAAATAACCCAGAACTGACCTTTTCATACTTTTATTGTTCAATGATAATACACTTACCCTCTTCTACATCCTGCTCTACACTTTTGTATTTTACGTCTTTTACCAGTTTCCCGTCTGCATACTGCACAGAAACCCGATCATTTCTTCCATAACTCTTATCGGACTTCCTGGGGGCAACTACCTGAGGAGCTGCTGTCCTGTTCGCAACAGCTGCAGCAGCCTGCCTGCCTGCTCCTGGATTCAGAGAGCTTCCGACCTCTTCCTTGGATGCTCTTACATTTTGCTCATCTCTTCTAGGTGCTTGCGCTGCCCTTACCTGACTTGGGTCCTGCGTCGGCAACTCAGCCTTAGCAAGAAAAGAAATGGTATCTTCATTGAGTCTGCCCACGAATCTTTTGAACATCTCAAAAGCTTCAAACTTATAAATCAATAAAGGGTCTTTTTGTTCATATACTGCATTTTGAACCGACTGCTTTAAGTCGTCCATGTCCCGCAGGTGTTCTTTCCAATTTTGATCAATAATAGCCAGCGTAACATTCTTTTCAATTGCTCTGATCAGATCTCTTCCTTCATTTTTGACAGTAGATTCCAAATTAATTACTACCCCAATTTGCTTGATGCCATCGGTGATCGGGACCATGATTTCTTTTACGGTAGCTCCACGTTGGACATATACATCTTTTAAAATCGGGTAAGCTTTGGTCAAGATGCGCTCGTTTTTACTAACGTAATTCTTGTAAGCCGCATCAAAGAGCTCTCTGGTAAGGACCTGTCCATCTTTGGATTTGATATCATCACTGCTAAATTGATGGTCAATTCCCAAGGAACTATAAATATTCATCCTCAAATTGTCGAGGTCCTCAGTGGATTTACCCATTTCTATAATGCCCTCACAGACATCATACATCACATTGAGAATATCCAACTCCAAACGCTCTCCTTTCAGTGCGTTTTTCCTCCTCTTATAAACTACCTCTCTTTGGGAATTCATCACATCATCGTATTCCAAAAGGCGTTTTCTGACACCAAAGTTGTTTTCTTCGACTTTCCTTTGTGCCCTTTCAATGGACTTGGTAATCATGGAATGTTGTATCACTTCACCCTCTTCCAATCCCATCCTGTCCATCAGCTTGGCAATTCTGTCTGAACCAAACAAACGCATCAGGTTATCTTCCAGGGAAACAAAAAACTGGGATGAACCCACATCTCCCTGACGCCCTGAACGTCCTCTTAGCTGCCTGTCCACCCTTCTTGACTCATGTCGCTCTGTACCAATGATAGCCAAACCACCAGCCGACCTTGATTCAGGAGTCAATTTGATATCCGTACCACGACCGGCCATGTTGGTTGCAATTGTGACAGTTCCAGGTTTACCCGCTTCTGCTACCACATCTGCTTCCTTGGCATGCTGCTTGGCATTCAATACCTGATGTTTGATCTTCCTGATTGTCAACATCCTGCTAAGTATCTCAGAAATTTCCACTGAAGTGGTACCAACCAGTACAGGTCTTCCGGCATTCGTCAATTCTACAATTTCATCCGCTACGGAATTGAATTTCTCCCTAACAGTTTTATAAACTTTGTCTTCTCTATCATCCCTGATAATGGGCTTATTGGTGGGAATAACCACAACATCCAATTTGTAAATCTGCCAGAATTCTCCTGCTTCTGTCTCTGCTGTGCCGGTCATACCAGCCAACTTATGATACATCCTGAAATAATTCTGTAAGGTGATGGTGGCATAGGTTTGCGTGGCATCTTCCACTTTGACATTTTCTTTGGCTTCAATTGCCTGGTGCAGGCCATCAGAATACCTTCTCCCCTCCATTACTCGACCGGTCTGCTCATCCACAATCTTGACCTTCCCGTCCACCAGAATATACTCGGTGTCCTTCTCAAACATACAGTAGGCCTTCAATAGTTGGTTGACAGTATGAATACGCTGGGCCTTTATTCCATAGTCCTTGATTATTTCTTCCTTCCGGATCAGTTTTTCTTTGTCATCCAGATCGGGATCCTTCTCCATTTCTGCAATGGCCATACCGATGTCTGGTAGAATAAAGAAAGTGGGGTTTTCATTTTTCTGGGTAATTACCTCAATACCATTGTCTGTCAATTCAACCGCATTGGTTTTCTCTTCTATGGTAAACAATAAAGGCTCATCGGCCTCAGGCATATTCCGCTTATTGTCCTGCAGGTAATAATTTTCTGTTTTCTGTAGAACCACTCTAATACCAGGCTCAGAAAGGTATTTAATCAATGGCTTATATTTGGGCATACCACGGTAAGCCCTGAAAAGTGCCAAGCCTCCTTCTTTTTCATTTCCTTCAGCTATGAGTTTTTTGGCATTGGTCAAATACCCCTGCACCAATTTCCTTTGCTCATCTACCAAGGTAGACACCCTTGGTTTCATATCCATAAATTCATGTTGATCACCTCTCGGCACAGGACCGGAAATGATCAGAGGCGTCCTGGCGTCGTCAATAAGGACCGAATCTACCTCATCTATCATGGCAAAATGGTGCTTACCCTGTACCAAATCATTGGCCTCTCTGGCCATATTGTCCCTTAGGTAGTCAAAGCCAAATTCATTATTGGTACCATATACGATATCAGCAGCATAGGCCTTCCTCCTTTGGTCAGAATTGGGCGGATATTTATCAATACAATCCACCTTTAGTCCATGAAATTCAAAAAGTGGGGCATTCCATTCGGAATCTCTTTTTGCAAGGTAATCATTGACAGTAACAAGGTGTACACCCCTTCCTGAAAGCGCGTTGAGATAAGCAGGAAGTGTGGAAACCAATGTTTTACCCTCACCTGTGGCCATCTCTGCAATCTTTCCCTTATGGAGCACCATACCACCTATCAACTGCACGTCATAATGGACCATATCCCAGACAACTTCGCTCCCGGCAGCCATCCAACGGTTATGCCATATGGCTTGCTCTCCCTGTATTTCTACATTCGATTTTTGGGATGCTAGCTCCTTGTCCCAAAGGGTGGCATTTACCACCAGCTTTCCATTTTCCTTGAACCTTCGCGCTGTTTCTTTGACCACTGCAAAGGCTTCAGCAAGGACCTTGTCCAAAACAACCTCCAAAGCCTCATCTCTGGACTTTTCGGTTTTTTCTATTTCATTGAAAAGCGCATCTTTCTCATGTACCTTATCCGGTGCCATGGCTTCGATTTGTTCTCTAAGTTCGGCAATTTTATCATCAAATGATCGCAGATCCGCATCGAGAACAGCTTTGATTTCTTCGGTTTTGGCCCTCAATTCGTCATCGCTGAGGTTTTTCAGCTTATTAAAAACCTCATTGATAAGGGGAACCTTAGGTGCCAACTCCTTTATATCTCTGTCTGATTTTGTTCCAAAAACTTTTGCCAGTCCTTTGGCGATAAATTCTAACATATCTTCAATTCAATAATGGGCCTTAAAATTACGCCCTTTTTGTCAATTTTAGTAATCCCTTGCAAGATAAGACCCACAATAGGCAGTATTATTCAAACAACAATCATCCCAACCAAGGGATTTAGCCTAATTTTTCCTTGGAAAACCTGCTCTGCAGGGCCAATCAGAAGAATGTTCTGAAAACTTCCCGCAGAATTTTCGGAAAATCTCACCTTCAGGTTGCCTCCAAGGGTTTTTATTTTCACTTCATGCAATTCATTTTGGTAGCCATATACCAATGCACAGGCTGTGACACCAGTTCCACAGGAAAGCGTCTCATTTTCTACTCCCCGCTCATAGGTCCTGACATGAATCTCATCACTTGCAATGGGTGTAACAAAATTTACATTGGTGCCTTTGGGCGAATAATTTTCTGAATAGCGGATAGCTGCCCCCTCTTCAAATACAGGATAACTTTCTACATCATCCACAAACCTTACATGGTGGGGAGAACCTGTATCCACA
Organism: Cecembia sp.; assembly: GCF_007126775.1. Taxonomy (GTDB): domain Bacteria; phylum Bacteroidota; class Bacteroidia; order Cytophagales; family Cyclobacteriaceae; genus Cecembia. The sequence continues at coordinate 6,752 of NZ_SLAP01000110.1, forward strand.
AAGAAATCCTGTCCGGCTTTGACAAGACTGGAAACAGGGCTCATTCCCAATTCCACCCAGCCTTCTACCAAGCTGGCTTCATGGGGACCGTCAATCGCAAGAAATCGTGTCTCCTTCCCAATGATGCCCAAAAATGCAGCAAAAGCAACTGCACATCTCGCACCATTTCCACACATGCTTTGTGAGCCGTCAGCATTGAAATAAATCATCTCAAAATCAAAGCCTTTTTTGTTTCTTAATAGAATCAAACCGTCTGCACCAATTCCAAATTTTCTATCAGAGAGCCTTTTTACAAGCGCTAAATTTCTTTCCGGAAATAACTCCAACCTGTCATCAATCATGACAAAATCATTGCCGGTTCCCTGATATTTATAAAATGATATTTCCATATTGGCTGAAAAGATTAGCAAGCGTTTTTGTTAATTTCAAAAACCAAACCAAGTTTTAATCGTTTTGCAAACATAACCATCTTGTCAGGAATTCAGACTTATTGTCTGAATTTCGGTTTTATATCCAGCATGAATTGGTTATCTTAGTGGTTCTTGTGATGGATCAACCAACAAAAAACGGAAATCTACAACCTTATGAAAAAGACAACTTTTGATGTTTCCAGAAGACGATTCCTGGGCCAAAGTTCAAAAGCAACCTTCGCTGTCGGAATAGGAAGCAGCATAATCGGCTCTGCCTTTCTTACTGCCTGTGGAGGAGGAAACTCCGGTGAAACCGGGGACGAAACTAAAATTCTCTTGAGCACAGGATTCGAACAGACTCCTCTGGCTTATGCCTATGAAGCCCTAGAGCCTCATATTGATGCCATGACGATGGAAATCCACTACACCAAACATGCTGCCGCTTATGCTAAAAACGTGGCAGAAGCAGCTGCAGAAGAAGGGGTGGACGTCAGCAGACCATTGGAAGAAGTCATGATGACTATCTCCCAATATTCCACCAAAATGAGAAATAATGGTGGCGGACATTACAACCACGAATTATTCTGGAAAACCATGTCTCCAAATGGCGGAGGACAGCCTGGGGGTGACCTGGCGGAAGCCATAACAGGCGCTTTTGGAAGTTTTGAGGAATTCCAAACGCAATTTGAAAATGCTGCAAAAACCAGATTTGGTTCAGGTTGGGGCTGGCTGGTATTGGACAGTAACAACCTTTTGAAAATTGGTTCCACGCCCAATCAGGATAATCCATTAATGGACATTTCTGACTTCCAAGGTATTCCTTTATTGGGCATTGATGTATGGGAACATGCATATTACCTCAATTACCAGAATAGACGACCTGATTATGTTTCTGCATTTTGGAATGTGGTCAATTGGTCCGAAGTAGAAAAAAGGTATGAAACCTTAATGAAAGGTTAATCCAAACGGGGAGTGATCCCCGTTTTTTTTTGCCCATAATTTCCTATATCCGGGAAGGAATTGCAGGAATGATTAGAAGATGACAGCGATGCCAAAAGCATCTCCCTGACCATATATAGTTCCTTTTTTAAAGCCCATTCAATTAAGCTAAGCTTCCCACCTATAATTTGCACTCAAACCTTACTCCTCAGATCTTTTAGAATTCCTGAAAAACCTTTTCTTTGTAATATAAATTGAACCATATCATTTCAACACCATGCAAGATCCCAAGAGCCTTACTTCAGTGGCTGAATTCCACAAGACTTTTCAACACCCCATCCTTCCTGAACCACAGGTTCCCGATAGTAAAAGATGCGAGTTGAGGGTTTCCCTAATCGCTGAAGAACTTGAGGAATTAGAGGAGGGAATCCAAAATGGAGATATTGTAGAAATCGCCGATGCGCTTTGCGATATCCAATATGTTCTGGCTGGAGCTGTGCTGGAGTTTGGTTTGGCAAATAAATTCAAAGCCCTTTTCGATGAAGTACAGCGCTCCAATATGAGCAAAGCATGTAAAACGGAAGAGGAAGCCAAGGCTACTGTCTCCCATTATCAAAGTCAAGGAGTGGATTGTTTTTATGAGCAAGTTGAGGAGCTGTATTTGGTTTACCGCTCTGGAGATAGGAAAACACTGAAATCCATTTTTTATTCTCCAGCAAACCTTAAAGGTATACTCTCCAAATAAGCCACTTCAACCATGTCTAAATTAAAAGTTGCTATTTTACTCTTCGATGAGGTTGAAGTGCTCGATTTTGCAGGTCCTTTTGAGGTTTTTTCAGTGACTTCCCAACTCTCGGATTACCAAATTCTTGAAGTGATTACCGTGAGCAAAGAGCAAAAGGTTATCCGGGCCAAGAATGGATTGAAAGTGGTGCCTGACATAAGTATTGAAGCCTTGAATCAAGTAGACATATTGTTGATTCCAGGTGGAGATGGGAGTAAAGCCGTTATTCAGGACAAAGACCTGATGGCTTGGATAGGAGCCATTTCCCAAAAAGCCCAACATGTACTGACAGTATGCAGTGGAGCCCGTATTTTGGCTAAGTTGGGACACTTGGCCCATCAGAAATTTACCACCCACCATGGGGTTTTTGAATCCATTTTGTCCCTCGAGCCTACGGCCATTCCCGATCACTCTGCCCGATTTGTGGATAACGGCAAATTCATGACTTCCGCTGGCGTAGCAGCAGGTATTGACCTTTCCCTGTATGTAGTAGAGAAGTACTTTGGTGAAGCTGTAAGGCGAAAAACAGCCAAGTATATGGAGTACGGAGATTTTTAGGATTTCGGAAATTGAAAGGCGGATTTGGGAAACCCGAAATTTTAATCCCCTTTAATCTAAAGGGTTCAAAACTTCCGACATCCACCATTTCTCATTACTTTCTCCCCAGTCCCATCAACTGCTTCATCCCTGAAAAGACAAAAGGCAACTGTGGCACACTGTTTCTGATTTTAAATTCCTCCCAAAAACCACTTTCATTGGCCAAAAAAGCCAAAATCCGTTCAGGTTCCACTTTACTGAAAAGACTGGAAAAAATCTGTTCCCCTGTCATACTCTTGGTCAACAGGACATCCAATAAGGTCCTGTCGTACCATTCAAACATGTTTTCCCTAAAAGAGGGGACTACGACAGGGGTTTGCTTTTGTTTAAGCTGGGACACTATCTGGGCCACATGCTTCTGTACAAACTGGAAAGTATAACCGGTGCTGGGTTTGGTATATCCTCCCGCCGTCCCAATATTGATAATGCGTTTGTTATCGCCCAAATGAGCCGGAAACCTGGCCAAAGACATGGGAATTACTCCAAATTCTGTATGGGTTATTTCGTATTCTGTTATGCCCAACTTTTCCTGTATGTAGCCCCTTAGCGCTTCCTCATATTCCCCTTCCTTCAGAGTCCTTTCTGTAAACAGGGTGTATTCCACCAATGCCACATGAGGGCTTGTAGGTAAAACGTACATGAAAGTAGTGCCATGATGCTGTGACAGGGTAAAGTCCATCAAAGTACCCACCTGGGGATTGAATACAGCCTGCTCCGTTTTGATGTACCAGCCCAAAAAATGTTGCAACAAAGTGTTTTCTTCTGTCATTTTGGGATGAAACAAAGAAGTAGAGTTGAATACATAATCTGCAGCATAGCTTCCCTTATCTGTTTTGACCAGTGGTTTTTCCCCTTCTTCCACCACCTCTAGAATTTGTTCTTGTACAAAACTGACATTGGAAAAACCTTTGATAAATTCCAGCACATGGCTATAAAAATCCCCGGATTGGATCATTTTGTAGCGGTATGCTTTCATTCTAAATTCCTTGAAAACCTGAGGGGAGAAAAACTGCAAGGTTTCCCATTGATGAGAGACCAAGAACTCAAAAGGCCCCTCTTCCTTTTCCCAAAAGCACCAGGTTCTGTCATTTTGGTTTTTTGAGACACTGTCAATGACCAAAATATTTTTACGCTGAAAAGTGTCCTCCTTCAGAAGACAGTATAACAGACTCAATCCGGCCAATCCAGAACCTGCTACTATATAATCGTACGTATTGGACATACTGGTATTAAATTAATAAGAATTTCTCTTGATTTAAAAAAAGAAAATTCCTTTCTCAATATTACCAAAAAACCTCGGGAGTGTTTTAATTGATCCTGTAATATCTCTTTCTTCATAAATATAAAATGACCCCAACTTAAATTTTATCAAAATTCTGTTCGTTTTTTTTTAGTAGATTAAGAGCAACAAAATGGCAATTTTTGAAGTAAATATCTTTAAAAGATTTTGTCATGAGGTGCTCCTTATTCATATTTATTCTTTTGATAAGTGGATGCATGAGCAGTCAAGCACCTATACAAGTTTTTAAAGTTGAAGTCGAACCTTTCACCTGGGTAGACAACAGTGAAAAAATTTTGGTTCAGATACCCAGAATGAAAGATCCAATAGAATTCAATCTAATGGCGGATATTTATCCTTCTACACTTAGAGAATTAGGATTTAGAGAAGTTTGGGACTCTGCAGAACATGAATTGGAATTAATTGCCGCTGGCGTAAGGGATTATTCGCTTGATAGAAACATCAGAAGGCTATATCATAATCTAGGTGTTTATTATTTGTTGGATATTACGCTTGTAAGAAGAGAACTATTTCACGACGGCTATATCAAAGTGGAAAGGTGGAACCCACTTACAAACGATTATTATAGTGACTTTACCTTTCGTGGATATGAGACAGATCATTCCTTGTTTTTAAGATATACCTTGTACAGAACAGATAATGCCATAAAATTGGCTGAAATGGAGGTCCGTTCATTTCATAGATTCAATAATAAATTAATTCCTAACCAATTTAGAAGGGAAATTATAGAACTTTTCAATCAGGTTTATCTAACCTATCCTGATTTCTGGTTGTCTGAAAATTAGAGCAATCTTAAATTTTACATTCTTTTCATGATTAGAAGGAGAAAGCATCGCATTTGCTTAAGCCGAAAATGCATCAGATTTTCAACGCCTATCGGCTATTCCCTTACTGCCCTGAGATTTAACTCATAAAAAGTGAGGACATCTTCTTCAACACCAAAATATTCTTGATTTTTTTGGGCAATAATGGAGCCATTATTATTTACTACAGATGACAGTCTTATCCCTTGTGGCACAAGTAAATCCTTCTGAATCAATTCATGATGGGTATCAAAAATGGCAGCATAGCGTGGAATACTTTCCAGAAAAGCCATCCACTCCTCCCAGTTATCACGACTGTATTGATTGGCAATTTCCTCACTCACACCTTTGGTATAGATAACCACCACATCATCATCTCTTCTATAAATTTGTTCGATCCTTCCAAAAATAACATTGCCGTATTGCTCATACCAATCATTGTACTGGTTCATGGAAATACCTGGCATTGGAATCGCATCTTTCAAGTTGAGGTCTACTACTTTTGATAGCAGAATTTCACCCTCTTCCTCTTTGTAGACAAAATATTTTTGTTCGGCCAACATCCATAAAATCCACTCATTATCATGTTTGAGAATGTTAGGAAAAGTCCAATTGTAAAAATTACCGGAGCTATAAACCGTATTGGAGGGGAAAGGCATCGTCGTTCGGGTTTCTCCAGTTGTTGGATTCAAAACTTCCAAAATATCTGATGCATACACATTTTGCATCATTGATGGATAATTCAAAATACTTTCTCCGCGTTCCGGCCGAATATATGCTAACTCTTCTGAGACTGGATAAGCAGCGAAGTTCAGCCCATTGATAAAAAAATAACCCGCTGGGATTTCCTGTTTTTTTTGAAAAACCCCACTTGGGGAAAAATAATGCAAGCCCTTACTTTGATCCATCACAGCAATGCTTTCTTCTAAAAAATTCAACCCTTGGACCCATCCAATTGTATTCGGTCCATCTTCGCTTAATTTGAAGGTATGTTTAATTTGTCCAGATTCATCAAAAACTACGTATTCCTCCTGTGCATTCCACCTTCCTAGGTACAATTCTTCTTTAGGGTCATAATCTAATAAAAATAACTCTCCCATATAAGCTACTTGGATAGAATACTGGAACACCCAAGAGAAAGACCTTGAAAAATCACTGGATGTCCTTTCTGAAATACAGCCAATCAAAAAAAATATTAATCCAACT
>NZ_SLAP01000112.1 GCF_007126775.1 Cecembia sp.
CAACATAGCATCATAGATCACATAGTAAAAAAACAACCGCTGATCCGGTCAGCAGAGCCAGGTCGGACCAATGTCAAAACCGCCGCAGAAACAGCCAAACTATGTTCACTATATCCCTATGTGGTCCAAAAAAACACAAACTGAAACCCCGTCTTACCACTCTTTATTTTACAACATAGCATCATAGATCACATAGTAAAAAAACAACCGCTGATCCGGTCAACAGAGCCAGGTCGGACCAATGTCAAAACCGCCGCAGAAACAGCCAAACTATGTTCACTATATCCCTATGTGGTCCAAAAAATCCCTGTCAAAAAATTAATCGGATAATTTCACATAAAACCCAAGTACGGCCATGCTTCCTCTTCAGTATTTAAGTGAAAATCTTTATTTTCATTCAAGTGTTTTAATTGGATGTTTTTTAAGAATTTTTACCTCATTAAGCCTATGCAGGTTTCAAAAGCATATTTGGACAAACTTTCCTATCAAGTTATTGGGGCAGCGATAGAAGTACACAAAACTTTAGGGCCTGGATTGTTGGAAAAGGTCTATCATAAGTGTCTCTGCAAAGAATTATCTCTAAGGGGGATAAAGTTCAAATCAGAGAAAACCATAGATTTAGAATATAAAGGGGAAAAACTGGATATTGACCTGAAATGTGATTTCATCATTGAAGATTGTCTTATCGTTGAAATCAAGTCAGTTAAAGAAATGAATCCATTATTCGAAGCCCAGGTATTGGGATATATGAAACTTTTAAAAATTGGAAAAGGACTCTTGATCAATTTCAAAACCACCAATATTTTTTATTCAGGACAAAAAACCTTTGTAAACGAATATTATGAGCTGTTACCAGATGTTTGATGCAGAAAAGGCTACCAAAACATAGAATACATAGTAAAAATCCAGCAACTGATAAGGTCATCAAAGCCAAGCAGTTTCAATACCAAAAACCGCGGCAGCAATGGCCAAACTATGTCAGCTATGTTACTATGTTGTCCAAAAATCAATCCAAAATTCCACTAAAAAGCTTTTTTATTTACCACAACTTGTCCCGCATGCGGGATAGAAACATAGAATACATAGTAAAAACCCAGCACATAATACGGTCATCAAAGCCAGGCAGTTCCAATACCAAAAACCACGGCAGCTATGGACTAACTATGTCAGCTATGTTACTATGTTGTCCAAAAACAACCTGAACCTCCACAAAGAACCTTTTCTATTGGCCACAACCTGTCCCGCTTGCGGGATAGAAACCTAGAATACATAGTAATAATTCAGCAACTAATACGGTAATCAAAGTCAGGCCGGTCCAAAACCATTCACTTTGGCATCGGGATTTTTGATGTTAGACATAAATTACATATTTTGTTTAACAATTTAACCCAAAATTGCATCTATGAGAGAAAGATTAAATACCTCTATTCAGTCAGCAAGTCTGATTTTAGTGGCTGCAGGCTTAGCCTGGGTCGTTTGGTCCAACGATACCACTATGAAAGAGATGCTGACCTACCTGGTATTCCTTATTGCCTTCATTGAAAGTCTTAGCCTTTACCTCATTGGAAAGGTATATCCCGAAAGCCATACTACTTTCAAAATTGGCATCATTGCAACTTTATTGGTTTTATTGGGAATCAAGTCAATGGTACCTGACCTGTTTATTCCCTTGACCATTACTGTATTTGCTATCAATTTCCTTTATAATTTTTACACCAACAACAAAAGAAGAAAAGGGGCTTTCAAAAGGAAGCCTGGAAAAAGGTTCCGATAAATCCATGCTGTTTGCAAAGCTTCGGCATATTATTTGATCAATGTAGATGGAACAATTATCGAACCATGTACAGACAGCTTTTGATATGCCTTTTGGTCTGCTTTCCGCTTTATGGAATGGCACAGGCCAAATTGGAAAATCTACTTTCGGAAAGGGATAGAATGCACAGGGAATGGAAAGCCTCAGAAAGCAAGAAAAGCGGAATTTTTGGCAATAGAACCAAAAAGGATATGATTGAAACCAATGCATGGATGGAAAGAATCATTCAGAAGGACAATCAGGTCATGGATGAACTTCGCATGCTCAATGAAATCCAAACGACGGAAATTACCTACGAAAAAAACGATTACAAATTCATCTCCCAAAAACAGGAACGGGAGATTGCTATTCTGAAAAGGGCCTTGGCAGAAAAAGACCTATCAGTTGAAGAAAAAAAGTCCGATAAACGGACTTATGAATGGACTACTTTGATCTTCTTTTTAAGTACCATGACCTTTGCTTACCTGTTTTACAGACAAAAGAAAACTGTCAAAGTGAGATGACAATTTTCCCATCGGCTATCAAATCTTTTGCCAGGTGAATATCTTTGGTTTCCTGCTTCCCATTTAGCATAAAAGTCACCTGAAGGACTTCTTCCACCTCACCATTTTCCCAGGTATATCCTCTTACAAAATGATTCCCTGATTTATAGGCGTAATATTTCTGCTTATCAAATTTACCCCCCGTTAAGTAAATGTTTGAAATTTTAGGATCTGACACTTCAAAAACCAAGGTAGCCTCTCCACTGGCAATATGATCTAAGAAGGTTTCCTCTGCTATTCCCAAATGTTGACAGAGTGTTTTATACAATTGAAAACCACGCAAACCATCATTCTTCACCAATACCTTGCCATCATCGCCAATAAGAAAAGTAGTGGGATAAGCATTGATATTATAAACTTTGGCATAATCCAGCTCATCCCCTTCATAAGTATGCATGACCTGCTTCCAGTTGACCCCATTATTTTCAATAAATTTTTCAACTGTACCGCGCTGATCATAGACCATACCTACTAGTTCAAATTGATCTCCCTCAAAAAACGCAGCCACATCCTTCAAAAGAGGAATCTCTCCAACACATGGCCCGCACCAACTCCCCCAAAAATCCAACATTGTGATTTTCCCATTATCAATGTCATATGCTTCATCCTTTAGGGTCTTGGAAACAATAGCTGGCGCTTTGGCACCTTTTTGAGTACCTATCCATTCTTCATTTTCTCCCAACTTTCTTAATGTAAGTTCCGAACCCCATTTGTCTACCCCATGAATGAGGTACTTTTCCTCTCCCAACTGAATGGCTTCTCCAAATTCGAAAAATTCCCTTTGAAAGGCGTTTACCGAAGTCCAATCTTCATCCATTTCAGCTACAAATGCTTTCAGATTGTTGTTGTCAAAATAACTGGATGTAAAACTATTGCTCAAAAAAATAACCACTTGGTTCCCTACTCCATCATCCAATATTCCTTGGTAATGGTTTTTGTAGGCATACAAAATATTCCCAGGACTCATAAAAGGGACCAATTGCACCTCAAGTTTTACTTTTTCCAGAACTCCATTAACCATATCCTCATACTGTACTTGGATATTGGGGAACCTTGCTATTCCTGTTTCCCAGGTGTCAGCCGGATTTTTTTCATACTGATAAATTTCATCGGCCTGCCATACATCATCCCCATTTTGGTCTACCCAAATCTGCATCGCACTATCCCCTATTTCCTTAACTGCCAATCGGATAAAAAAACGGTGATCATTATCCGTGACTTCCTTTACTGCTGCTGCATTTTCACCATACATCGAAATAATACTTTTCCAGCTGCTATCGTCTGTAAGCCCTTTTTTAAAATTCAGATAAGTATATTGAATGGAATTAGGAATCAAAAGGTATTCTTCAAAGCCTTCCATCTCTCCATCATAAATCAAAGGATCAGGATAGCCTGACTGAAAAACATTTTCCCCTTTCACATTGGGATTGATCCTTGAAAACCCCATCAAAAAAGGCCCTTCGCCCTTCTGAGGATTGAGTTTGACCGTAATTAAATCGCTGCCCTGCTGCCCTTGGGCAACTTGGAAAGCCAACAGAAAGGACATAAGGAACATTAATCCAAAACGCATACCTAATTTTTTATTTTAAATATAAGGCAGAGAAACTAAAAAGGAAAGCGCAGTTTAAAAAATTTATTCCAATGTCTCCGGAAACAATAGGTCAATCATAAAAAGAAAGGGGAATTCATATTGCAGGTATGGAAAATTGGAGCTTATTTTGAGCCACATAGCTTCAAAAAGAATGAATATGTACTCTGGGAAGGGGAAGTATGTCAATACAATTACTTTGTCTTTTCAGGCTGCATGCGGGTATTTATACGCAATAAAGATGGGATAGCGAATACCAGATATATTGCATTTGAAGGCATGTTTTGCACTTGTTTCACAAGCTTAATTACCGGAGAACCTTCATTTAAAACATCCAAATCTCATGAAAGTCATTTTATCATTAAAACTAAAGGCTATTCAAATTTTATGGGCCCTCTGTTTGGTTTTTTGTTCAGTCTCCATTATCAATGCCCAAAATCTGCCTCCAAAAGTACCTACTCCGGTTGAAGTCATGGCAGGCCATGAAAGGTTATTTTTTCAAATGGTGGTAAAGAAGAAATTCACACCTGATAGCAAATTTGGTTTTTTAAGCGTTGCTACTTTTTCCACGGGCTACAACAATGAATTAAGTGCGCTGGAATTGGTAATCCCCGTTTTAATCAATTACAATTTTTACAAAGATTTTAGCATTGTAGCAGGAACAACCATCAATAACATCGTAGGATTTGCACCTTTGGCCGGTATCCAACATTCATTTGCCAACAAAGAATGGGTGGCTGTGTCTATCGCTTCGTTATTTTTGAATTCCAGCAAGAGCATAGAGCTTTTCGGAATTTATGAATATAAACCCAAAATAAACAGTAAACTTGACCTGTATAGCAGGTTGCAATACTTGTATGTGCAAAATACTGCTGAGCGTTTCCATGCAAGAAGCTATCTGCAATTGCGTGCAGGGCTAAAGAAAGGCGCTTTAAATTTTGGTTTGGGAGGGAACTTAGATCAATATGGTCCGGAAAGAATTTTCAAACCCAACTATGGGGTTTTTGTCGGCTGGGCCTTTCAATAAGGAACATATCTGACGGAATTTGGGGTTCCCCACAGCTTTAGAAACAGAAGAAAGCCATTCATGATTTATCATCTCTCTTTTTTGCCTGGCACTATCATTTCAACCTTGCTATGGGTGTTCTGCCTCCTTGGGTTTTCTCATTGATACTGACGAGTATTTCGGCATCCAAAGGTAAAAACACATCTACCCTGGAACCGAATTTGATAAAACCAAACTCTCCCCCTTGTGCCAACGGTGTACCATCCTTGACATACCATTTGATCCTTCTGGCCAAGGCTCCGGCAATTTGTCTGACAAGAATCTTCACTCCATTTTGGTGTTTGACTACCATGGTGGTACGCTCATTTTCGAAACTGGATTTGGGATGCCAGGCCACCAGGTATTTGCCAGGGTGGTATTTGAAATATTCCACCACTCCTGCAATAGGAGAACGGTTGACGTGAACATTGATTGGAGACATGAAAATGGAAACCTGCTTTCTCCTTTCTTTTAAATACTCTTCTTCCTCAGTTTCTTCTATGACTACTACTTTGCCATCAGCAGGAGCAAATACCAACTTATCATCGTTGGGTAGTTTTACATAAGGACTTCTGAAAAACTGTAGAATAATGAGGTAAAACAGTACGCTGACTAGCAATACCACATTCAAAACAGTTTCCTCTCCGGGTAACCACTGGTTCAAACCAAAATTCAGGGCAGCCAAAATAATCAGCAGCCAAAACAACAACTTTCTACCTTCTTTGTGTATGGTCATGGGGTAATCATTTAAAAGGGTGTGAAAGAAAACTTCCACACCCCAAATATAGTAAACTTTGAGTTTAGGCTATTAAAAGCCTCCTCTAAAGGTGTAAGTTTTGGCTACTTTATCGATCGCTACTATATAAGCAGCAATTCTCATGGGCACGTTATACTTAACAGATGCTTGGTATACGTGATCGAAAGCGTCCTTCATGATCCTGTCTGACCTTCTATTGACACGCTCAGCTGTCCATTTGTAACCCAACCTGTTTTGCACCCATTCAAAATAGGAAACAGTCACACCACCTGCATTGGCCAGGATATCCGGTACGGCCATAATGCCTTTATCATTGATAATTGCATCCGCTTTGGCAGAAGTAGGACCATTGGCTCCTTCTACAATTAATTTGGCTTTAATTTTTTCAACATTCTTTAAAGTAATGACATCTTCCACTGCTGCCGGTACCAAAACATCCACTTCCAGTTCGAGCAATTCCATAGGATCAGAAAGCTTTTCAGCACCTAGGAATCCCTCCAAAGTACCATTGTTCCCATCTCTGTATTCTATAGCTTCCTGAATATTGATACCATTGCTATTGTGATAAGCTCCGGAAATATCAGAAATGGATACAATTTTCAGTCCTCTTTCTTCTAGTAGTTGCGCAGCCCAAGAGCCCACATTACCAAAACCCTGCACTGCACAGGTTGCCTGAAAGGGGTTGATTCTCAATTTCTGCATGGCTGCCAAAGCAGTGACCATCACACCCCGTCCAGTAGCTTCAGTCCTTCCCAAGGAGCCCCCCAAAACAAGCGGTTTACCTGTAACTACTGCATTCACCGTCATACCATGCGATTTGGAGTATTCGTCCATCAGCCAGGCCATTTCTCTTGGTCCAGTACCCATATCCGGGGCAGGAATATCTTTATCAGGTCCAAATACATCGATCATAGCCGTAGTATAGGCCCTCATCAATCTTTCTATTTCACCCTTGGACATTTCTCTAGGATTACACCTGACTCCACCTTTACCACCCCCATAGGGGATATCTACTACCGCACATTTCCAGGTCATCCAAGCCGCAAGCGCTTTTACTTCATCCAAATGTACATCCGGAGCGAAGCGAATACCTCCTTTGGCGGGGCCAAGGATATTGGAATGGATGACACGGATCCCTTCAAATACACGGATTTTGCCATCATCCATGGTGATCGGAAGAGATACGATTACCTGTTTGGCAGGATTTTTCAGCACGTTATAGACCTCATCGGAAAGTCCTAACTTTTCGGCTGCGATGTTGAATCTTTCCATCATTGACTCCAAAGGATTTTCTTTATCCTTTATCGGGGCCGGTTCAATGTAAGCCATATTGGGTTTATTTAGATGAGTTGTTCAAATATGATACAATATTAAGGAGTTTTTTAATATCCTATAGGTGATTTTAAAAGATTTTCAAAAAGGTGGCTATAAAAGGGGCTGATAATAACAATCCGTCAAATCTGTCCATGAATCCTCCGTGACCGGGAAGGGATCTTCCAGAGTCTTTGATCTCAATACTGCGCTTGAATAACGACTCGATCAGGTCCCCATAAGTCCCGGCAATGATGATGATTGTGGCTATGGATAACCACTTCCATTCCGGAAGGGAATTGAAGTTTTTGGAGAGAAAATAGGCGACCAAAAATGCCAGGGCCGCCCCCCCGAGAAATCCCTCCCAAGACTTTTTTGGAGACACCCTTTCAAAAAGCTTCGTCTTTCCAAATTTTGTCCCGGCAAAATATGCCCCGGTATCACTGGCCCAAAGGATAAACAACGATCCAACGATGACTTCATAATGAAAGCTGCCATCAACCGCAAAAGCTGCTACATTCAACATAGAGAATGGAATGGCCACATAGAATATCCCCAAAAATGTGAAAGCCACCCCGGTAAAGGGCTTTTTATCCGACTTCCTGTACAACTTTATAAAAAAGACCAGGGAAGCCAGAGGGAAGATCAGAAAATAGTATTTGTCCTCCAAATGACCTATCCCAATCAGAAAGGACAAAGTGAAAATGGTGATCCCGAGAAAGGTACCAAAACTTTTTAGCGGTAGCATACCGTCCAAACCTGTCAGCCGGTAAAACTCCATTTGGGAAAACCCGAGAATCAGGCCAAAAATCAGAAAATACAGCCATGGACTGATTACAGACCCTGCTATAATGATTACAACTCCGATGAGCGCCGTAATTATTCTTTGACCTAGATTACTGTAATTACTAATATTAAAACGCTCACGCATTCGAAAAGGAGATCTCATTCTTTACAATATTTACGGCCCTCAATGCATCATTTACAGGTACCATCACCTCATGATTTCCAAAAATCTGATAAACAGATTCTTTTTTGTTTAATATCACAGCTTGTATGCCATTGTCTTCTAATACTCCCTTTACTATTTCAGCCCTTACAGGCGAACTATTCTCATAAACCTTCTTCCAGTTTTTCATGCTGTATGGTGTAATGGTGTACCTCCTTAAAATACTTCAAGCTAATCACGAGTAAAATCAAACCAAATAAGGCGTAGGCCCAAGGAACCTGGTCTGTTTTTTCAATATCAAATTCTATCACACCTAATTTACCAAGGTAGACGAGCGTAATTGTTAAGGAGTTGTTCAAAATATGTGCAATTATTGGATAAAGCAAACTACCGGAGTATAAATACAAATAACCAAAGATCGCGCCCAAGACCATCCTTGGAAAAAGACCAAAAAATTGTATATGGATGGCTGAAAAGATAAATGCAGTCAACCAAACGGCTACATGTGCATTCCCTGTATAATGTTGAATTTTTGGCTGCAATACCCCCCTGAAAAAAACTTCCTCACCTATTCCTGCCAATAATCCAATGACTACCAGGCCAACAATGAACTCTATGACTGTATCAAAGTCAGTGAGAAATTTGGTCATCAACATTCGCTGGTCCTCTGCATCACGCATAAAAGTTTCTATCCTCTCTAATCCCTTGGGCAGCTGAATACCTGCATTCCAATCAATAATCAGGGCATTGAATAAGATGCCTCCTAACATGATAAACAGCAATGTAAGCAGGCCAGTGAACTTAAAGCGAGCCCTTTGTTGTTTCCATCCGAAATCAGCTCTGTCGATAAACTTGGCTATGATCAGTGCGGAAATGAAGAAGGCAATTCCAGATCCCAGGCCCTGAACAAAAAACAAAGCCAATTTGGCCTTTGGATTTTGGGAAGGCGCAGTAAAGAGCCCCAGCATTTCGTCCAAAGGGATATTGAACAGTGGTGGAATCAAAAAGAGACCTATGCTCTGCAACAGGATCATTACACCAATGGTTACCAAAAGCATAACCAAAAAAGCAAGAAACCAATACCTTTTGGAAGCAATCGGAGTTTGGGTTTTATATATCTGCATAATTACGGTAAATTTACAGGAAAATTAGAATTGAGAAGTGGTTAAAATAGGAAACTTGGAATTAGGGGAATTTCCGTTGTTACTCGCACCCATGGAAGATGTGAGTGATCCGCCCTTTAGAGCAGTATGCAAAGAAAACGGAGCGGACCTCATGTACACGGAATTTATCAGCTCAGAAGGCCTGATCCGTGATGCTGCCAAAAGCATTCAAAAACTGGACATTTTTGAATATGAAAGACCTATAGGCATACAGATATTTGGCAACGAAATAGAATCCATGAGAGAGGCAGCCGCTATTGCAGAAGCTGCCGGTCCCGATATTCTGGATATCAATTATGGCTGTCCTGTTCACAAAGTGGCCTGTAAAGGTGCCGGAGCAGGAATTCTGTTGGATATTGACAAAATGGTAGCCATGACTTCTGAAATTGTAAAGCGGGTAAACATCCCTGTTACCGTCAAAACGAGATTGGGTTGGTCGCAAGATACCATCCGTATTGTGGAAGTAGCGGAGCGGTTACAGGATGTGGGCATTAAGGCAATCAGTATCCACGCCAGAACCCGTCAACAAATGTACAAAGGGGAAGCAGATTGGTCCCACCTCAACTTGGTCAAAGACAATCCCCGGTTAAAAATCCCTGTCTTTGGTAACGGCGATATTGACAGCCCTGAAAAAGCAAAAGCGTACCGGGAAAAATACAATGTGGACGGTATGATGATTGGAAGGGCTTCCATAGGTTATCCCTGGATCTTCAACGAAATCAAACACTATTTTGAAACAGGGGAGAAATTAGCAGGTCCTGATCTGGAAGAAAGAATAAGTGTAACCAGAAGACACCTCGATTTTTCTGTTAAATGGAAAGGTGAAAAGCAGGGTATATTGGAAATGAGAAGGCATTATACCAATTATTTCAGAGGTATGCCAAATTTCAAACCCCTCAGGACAAGAATGGTAACCGCAGACAGCTATGATGAGGTATCTGCCATTCTGGAGGAAGTGAATGAAATTTTTGCCGATTACCAATTTTGAGTCTTGATTCTCAAATCCACCACTTAATTCCCAAGCTGATCAATTAACCAATCACCTGTCAAAACATCCAATGTCGAGAGATTTGCTGTCTGAAAATGCTTTAAAAGCCTGGGGCTTTCTTATTGTTTTGGCCCTAATTTGGGGCAGTTCTTTTATACTTATCAAAAAAGGCTTGTTGGTATTTTCTCCGGGAGAGGTTGGGGCATTTAGAATTGTAGCTGCTGGATTGTTTTTGCTACCACTTTCACTTCCAAGGCTCAAAAACCTGAACAAAAAACAGGTACAAAACCTCCTAATCGTGGGTTTTGTTGGCAGTTTTATACCTGCATTCCTCTTTGCAAAGGCTCAAACACAGCTCAGTTCTGCCCTAACGGGGGTCTTCAATGCCATGACACCCCTCTTTGTTGTGGTGATTGGGGCTTTATTCTTCAATTCCCGGATTACCAGGAGAAACGGTTTCGGTCTTTTCATTGCCTTTATTGGGGTAGTTATCCTACTGTCCGTAAAAGAAGGGGTAGGATTCGGTTCCTTAACAGAGATCAATTCTTATGCGTTTTACGTGTTGCTCGCTTGTGCCTGTTATGGCCTCAACCTGAACATTATCAAGTTCAGATTTGTGGAACTTAAGCCAGTTGCCATTACTGCCATTTCGCTGACCATGGTACTCCCCTTGGCTTTGATTTATCTTTTTTCCTTTACTCAATTTTCTTTTAAGTTGACCCATGTAGAAGGGGCTGGATTGGCAGCAGCTTATATTGCTGTCCTGGGAATTGTAGGGACTGCATTGGCTTTAATACTATTCAATGTGATGGTCAAAGTCGCCACTCCTGTTTTTGCCAGCTCTGTCACTTACCTCATCCCAATCGTAGCCATCATATGGGGTTTATTGGATGGGGAACAACTCTTGGCCGGACATTACATGGGCATAGCGGCTGTGATCTTTGGCGTCTGGGTAGGCAACAGAAGGTAGTATTTTACTCCTCATCTTCCTTTCTTTTGGGAATTTTGGGCTGGCCCAACCCAACACTTCCCTGAAGGCCGGTGAGGGTTGCACGCCACCAATAATTAAAAATAAACCTGTCTTTATCCCTTGGATGGTAAATTTTAGAGGTAATGGTGGTGTTGAAAAGTTTCCGGGGATTGTTGCTTCTAACCGCAAATGCATTCAATACAAAAGTCAAGATAGATTTTCTTCCCCTTCCCCTGAGAAGGGTTCTTTCCTCCAAAATTTCAAGGTTAAGGTCACTATACAAGATTTTCATTTGGCCAATAGCTTCTCTATTATCCGCAGTAAATGACCATTCGGCTCCGTTAACCCTGCCAGCCCTCACCCTTACAAATGCATTGGATTTCAAAATGGAATTGATCAGATCAAGATCAAAAGCACCCAATTGGGCTTTGATCAGCATGGGATAAGGAGCAGTAAAAAACATGTCTCCCTGCAGTGCAATTTCAGCCTCTCCATTGATTTTCCCCTCTGCCAAAAGCTTGACTTCTTCCAATGCATACGTTTCACCCGACTTCCCTAAATGAAACGGTGCCATGGAAACATTCAAATTAGAAAAATAAATTTCACCTGGAACCATTCCCTTTTCGGGAAACTCCATATACAAAACTTTTCCATTTTGAATCTTTAAGGTATCAACCTCCAGTCTTAGCGCTGAATTTACCATCAACACCTGCGGCATGGGTCTGAATATTCCCTCAGGCCTTTCAAAGCGCTTATCTCTGAAAAAATCTCCATCAACATCACTAATCAGAATCTGATCTGCTTTCAAAATTTCATTATCAAGAAAAAGCGCCAGATCAGGCTTTACTATCCTTATTTCTGGTACGTAAATGCGAGCCACATCGGTCTGATGGCCAACCTTTCTGTAGTACTCATATTTGCCAAATCTCGGCTCATATACCACATCTGAAAGTATAATCTCCTTGTTGTTAATGGCAACCAATCCAATTGAGACCATATTTAGGCTATCTTCCAGCAGGAGCTTAAAGTTTGGAAAACTGAACTCAAAATCTTTTTCCAAAAGCATATTGGGACTTAAGTCCGCAATTTCTTCCATATTGAACTTTATATCCTGAATGGCAAAATTTACGTCAGAAATTTCCGTAGGCTTCTTGGAACCGTCTTTTTGAAAAAACCCAAAATGCCCCTCGATCACTTCAAATTCATCAAGCTGTAAGGTTTCAATCAAAAAGTTTTGGATATCAATCTGATTTTCCGCTCCGTCGGAAGGTTCGGGAGAAAGCTGATCTACAAAAATCTCTATATCCGGACGGAAAAGTCGCAGTTCTTTGATCCATAAATCCTTATTTCCCTGCAACTCTGCAAGAGAATTGGTCTTTATCAGGGCTGTGGGAATATGGCCAGAAAATACAGGCTTGCCCGGCTTGCCAGAGAGGGTCCTGGGAATGATCCTGAAATTATTGAGCAGAATTCCCTCGTATCGGGTATCCAGCTCCACTTTAGAAAAAGTCACCTGATGCACACTATCATTAAGGGTAAGCCAAAACTCGTCAATACCCAATGCCATGGAGCTGAAAAACCCTGCAATTTCTCCCTTTGCAATTTTGGTAGAGTCCAATAAAAAATCATAAAATGAAATATCCACACCA